>NZ_CP012917.1:407500-582500 GCF_001315015.1 Azospirillum brasilense
AAAGTCCAAGGGTTCCTGCGCAAGGTTAATCCACGCAGGGTGAGCCGGCCCCTAAGGCGAGGCCGAAAGGCGTAGTCGATGGGAACCACGTTAATATTCGTGGGCCAGCGGGTGTGTGACGAATGGGAAAGCGTGTCGGGCCTTATCGGATTGGCCCGGCTGGGGACCCGTTCCAGGAAACAGCCCCCGCATCAGACCGTACCCCAAACCGACACAGGTGGACTGGTAGAGTATACCCAGGCGCTTGAGAGAATGGTGTTGAAGGAACTCGGCAAATTGCCCTCGTAACTTCGGAAGAAGAGGGCCCCGTCGCGGCGCAAGCCGGGGCGGGGGGCACAGACCAGGGGGTGGCGACTGTTTACTAAAAACACAGGGCTCTGCGAAGCCGTACAAGGCGACGTATAGGGTCTGACGCCTGCCCGGTGCCGGAAGGTTAAGAGGAGGGGTTCACGCTCCGAATTGAAGCCCCGGTAAACGGCGGCCGTAACTATAACGGTCCTAAGGTAGCGAAATTCCTTGTCGGGTAAGTTCCGACCTGCACGAATGGCGTAACGACTTCCCCGCTGTCTCCAACACCAACTCAGCGAAATTGAACTCTCCGTGAAGATGCGGAGTACCCGCGGTCAGACGGAAAGACCCCGTGCACCTTTACTACAGCTTTGCAGTGGTGCTAGGGATCTCATGTGTAGGATAGGTGGGAGGCTAGGAAACCCGGGCGCCAGCTCGGGTGGAGCCACCCTTGAAATACCACCCTTGAGGTCTCTGGCATCTAACCGCGCTCCGTTGATCCGGAGCCGGGACCCTGCATGGCGGGTAGTTTGACTGGGGCGGTCGCCTCCCAAAGTGTAACGGAGGCGCGCGATGGTGGGCTCAGAGCGGTCGGAAATCGCTCGACGAGTGCAATGGCATAAGCCCGCCTGACTGCAAGACAGACAAGTCGAGCAGAGACGAAAGTCGGCCATAGTGATCCGGTGGTTCCACGTGGACGGGCCATCGCTCAACGGATAAAAGGTACGCCGGGGATAACAGGCTGATGACTCCCAAGAGTCCATATCGACGGAGTCGTTTGGCACCTCGATGTCGGCTCATCACATCCTGGGGCTGGAGCAGGTCCCAAGGGTTCGGCTGTTCGCCGATTAAAGTGGTACGTGAGCTGGGTTTAGAACGTCGTGAGACAGTTCGGTCCCTATCTGCCGTGGGTGTCGGAGTTTTGCGAGGATCTGTCCCTAGTACGAGAGGACCGGGATGGACATACCTCTGGTGCACCGGTTGTCACGCCAGTGGCATGGCCGGGTAGCTAAGTATGGACGGGATAACCGCTGAAAGCATCTAAGCGGGAAACCCACCTCAAAACCAGAACTCCCTTGAGAGCCGTGACAGACCATCACGTCGATAGGAGGCATGTGGACGGGCGGCAACGCCTGAAGCTGAGCCTTACTAATCGCTCGATCGGCTTGATCCTTCCCAGTCGGTAGCCCGCGCGCAGCGGCAAGCCCTGGGCGCACGAGCCAACACCGCAAAGAACAAGAGCAAACGTCCTCGCTCAAACGAAACCCTCTGCCGTCCCTGTCCGGATGGTTCGCGTGTGCCTTGGTGACCTGGTGGTCATGGCGAGGCTCCCAACACCCGATCCCATTCCGAACTCGGCCGTGAAACGCCTCAGCGCCGATGGTACTGCGTCTTAAGACGTGGGAGAGTAGGTCGCCGCCAGGTCACCACGGCACACGCCAAACCAAAACGGATGTGGACGCAGCAGGCTTCGCACGCACTTGACAATCGTCGCCACACTGCCGGTTCCCAGCAGCCCAACACCCGCGGGGTGGAGCAGCCCGGTAGCTCGTCAGGCTCATAACCTGAAGGTCGCAGGTTCAAATCCTGCCCCCGCAACCAAAGCAAAAAAAAGCCCTCCTGGAAGCGCAACGCTTCAGGGGGGCTTTTTGCGTGTTCCGTCCACCAGAGGCTTTGTGCAAAGTTTCGTTTGACCTGAGACCGGAAAGTTCCTCCAGGAATGGGTAGAGTCCGTCATCGAGAGGAGACGGACGCATGAGACGCAACCGCATCACCATCCTTGGCCAGACCGGCAACGTCGCCGCTTGGTTCGGCTGAGGCGGCAGATGCGCCAACCGAAACGGCGGGATCGGAGCCTTCGGATTTCGGAACCCGCCGTCTTGCGTCGGCTTACCCGAACGGAGGCGACGGGCTAATCCGTAGGGGTCTTTGCCGCCGTGGCGTTATCGGTTGGATGATGGCTCACCCGATCGAACGAATCCTCGGAGCCATTCCGCCATGCCGACATCGCCGCACGGATCGCCCGACCGCAGGCTTAAGCCGTTCATCCTCGCCATTCATCGCGAAGCGCTGAAAACCGCCGCAGCCAAAGGGCTGACCGGCAGTCTGGCTCAGGTCGCGGCCCTCCAAGACACCGCCAGCCTCGTCTCGGTCAAGGCCGGACGCCTCGTCACGGAGGAGGAGGTGATGCGCCTGTTGCTTCGGGAACGTCGCGCCCGCAAGATCCATGAGGCGGTGGGAACCGCACCGGTTGCTCCGCTCAGAAAGCCGGCGGCCCCCTCCCGATTCCGTCTGGGACGTTGGCGTGCGTTGGCGATGGGTGTGACCCAGTCGACATCCGCCGGCTTGGCGGGAAAGGTCCGGTTGTAAAATCAGGTGGCAAGCGGTCCGCCGGTACCGAGTGAGTACACCCATTGCCCTGTTGAGTGAGTAGCGGGGCGCACTGAGGCTGTCGCTTCCCCGCTGTTGGGCACGAAACACACAATGGGAGGTCTCATGTCCGTTCGCCTGGATCGCCGCCAATTGCTGCTCTCCGCCGGAGCCGCCGCGCTGGTGCTGGCCGTGGCGCCGCGCTTCGTCCTGGCCCAAACAACAGGGGGCCAAACTCCGGGCGGCAAGGGCTTCATGCTGCCGCCGCTGCCCTATGCGCCCGCCGCGCTGGAGCCGCACATCGACGCGACGACCATGAGCGTGCATCACGACAAGCACCATCAGGCTTACGTCGACAACCTCAACAAGGCGCTCGCCAACCACGGCGACCTTCAGGCGATGCCGCTGGCCGACCTGCTGAAGCGCGTACCGGAACTGCCGGAAAGCATCCGCACCGCGGTGCGCAACAATGGCGGCGGTCACGCGAACCACAGCATGTTCTGGAGCATCATGGGGCCGAACGCCGGCGGCGCCCCGGACGGCGAGGTGGGGGCTGCCATCACGCGCGATTTCGGCAGCTTCGACGATTTCAAGACGCGCTTCAACACGGCGGGTGCCGGGCAGTTCGGCAGCGGTTGGGTCTTCGTCACTGCCGACCCGTCGTCGGGCAAGCTCGCCATCGCCGCCCGTCCGAACCAGGACTCCCCCGCCATGGAGGGGGTGCCCGTGTTGATGGGCAACGACGTGTGGGAGCACGCCTATTACCTGAAGTACCAGAACCGCCGCGCCGACTATCTGGCGGCCTGGTGGAACGTGGTCGACTGGGGCGCGGTGAACCGCCGCTACGCGGCGATCCGCAAGGGCGAACTGGTGATCTAACCGGACAGCTGACCTGAAACGGAAAAGGGCGGCGGGTCATCCCCGCCGCCCTTCACGCGAAACAACTGGTCCAAGCGGCCAGTCCGGGGAGCCGGTCAGGCGCCCTGGTGCAGGCGGACGTTGAACAGCGGCCCCCGGCTCTGGCGGCGCAGCGCCTTGGCGACGGCCAGCACGGCGAGGTCGGCCAGCGGCTCGACGATGATGACAGTCATGTAGGCGGCGCCGAAGGAGGCGACCTCCGTCATGGTCTCGGCGGTGAAGCCGTGGCCGTAGAAGGCCCAGAAGGCCACCCAGGCGACGATGCCGCCCTGGTAGGCGGTGGAGAGGGCCAGAGCCTGCGAATACTTCAGGTCGACATAGGGGGTGGCGTCGGGGACGATCCGCTTCGCCAGCAGGCTGATGCCCCACAGCGGGACCAGCAGCGTGGTGACGTTCATGCCGTACTGCGGCAGGTCGAAGGGCGCGAAGAACAGGCCCTGGATCAGCAGGCCGGCGGCGAGGCCGATGGAGGCCGCACCGGCGCCGAACAGCAGGAGCAGCGTCGAGCCGAGGATCAGGTGAACCTCCGACACGCCCACGGGGTGGTGTGGGAACACTTCGAAGAAGCTGAAGACCAGCGCGGTGGCGATCAGGCTGCGCAGCACCAGCGGCGCGACCCCGCCGTTGTTGCGGACGTCGTCGCGCGCCAGCTTTCCGGCCATCGCGAAGCCGCCGGCGGCCGTCGCGTAGCTGAGAGCGATCTTGGCGCCGTCCACGACGCCGGGTTCGATGTGCATGCTCTATGCCCTTTCCGAGTCTGCCATGCGTTGGGAGGGGCGTCGTTGCTGGCAGGCACCGGCATCGCAACCCCCTTGGTCCCCTTGGATGGGCGCACCGGAGGGACGGCTTGCGGAAGACGGGCGGCCGTCGGGCCGGACATCGGCAAGCGACCACCGGGGCACCCCGCCCGAGGACGTACGTTCGGTTACGGCAGGTCTCCTGGCTCGCGGGTCAAGGCGGCATCGTCCGGCCTTCCCGGCGCCCGTTCCCGCAGGCGGCGCCAGTGACACGGAAAGGACGAGGCCGCTCACCGCTCACAGTTGCGGGGGCAGCGCCGGATTTGCCGTTTCTCCCCGATCGGGGCGGCGCACCGGCTTCCCTCTTAGCCCCGCGACCGGAGGGCGCGGGGAACCATAACCGGCGCCAGGGTAGGGGCGGGGTCCCCCGCCGTCAAGAGGGGGATGGCGATCCGTCGGGGAGTCGCACGGCTTCCTTGACACCGCTCCCGCGGAACCGACAAGGTCCGGCGGACTGCGCGAGGCCGGATCAACGGGCGAAGGACGGGGTTGCGGGCATGCTACCGGTTCATTTCCTGACCATCGTGCTGAACGGCGATCCCTTCATCCGCTACCACCTGGAGGTTTTTCGCCAACTGCCCTTCCCCTGGCATTGGCACGTCGTGGAGGGGGTGGCGGAGCAGGTCCGCGACTCCTCCTGGTGCGCGCAGCGGGGTGGGCGCGTTCCGCAGGACCTTCACCGCGACGGGCGCAGCAGCGACGGGACGTCGGCGTATCTCGACCGCATCGCCGCGGAGGAACCCGGGCGCGTGTCGGTGTACCGCAAGCCGCCGGGCGTCTTCTGGCAGGGCAAGGTGGAGATGGTGACCGCGCCGCTGGCCGCCATGACGGAGGACTGCCTGCTCTGGCAGGTCGATGCGGACGAGCTGTGGACGGCGGAGCAGATCACCCGTGCGCGCCGGATGTTCCTCGATTCGCCGTCGCGTACGGCGGCTCTGTACTTCTGCCATTTCTTCGTCGGCCCGTCCCTTGTCCTCGACCGCCTGGACCAGTATGGCAATTACCGCGCCTACGAATGGCTGCGCACCTGGCGGTATCGGCCGGGGGATTTCTGGCACTCGCACGTCCCGCCCCGGCTGATGCGCCCACAGCCCGACGGGGCGGACCTCGAACTCGGCGCGGCCAATCCCTTCCTGCACGAGGAGACGGCGGCGGGCGGGCTGGTCTTCCAGCATTTCGCCTACGCGACGCGGGAGCAGGTCGCGTTCAAGGAAGTCTATTACGGCTACGACGGCGCGGTCCGTCGGTGGGACGCCCTGCAGGCGGCGGGTCGAGCGGTCGGCAATGGCGCCCTTCCGTTGCGCGATTTCTTCCCCTGGGTGACCGACGCGGCGACCGTCACGCGCGCCGAGCATGCCATGGTGGAGCCGCTGGCGCGCCCGGATGCCGAGGGAAGCTGGGGCTTCGTGCCGCCGGCGCGGGGCGCCTCGACCGCCCCGGCGGTGGCGCTGCTGCGGAACTCCGGACCCGCCGTTCGCCGCCGCACGCTCGTCCCCGGTGAACCGCCGCCCTTCCCGACCGACCTGATCCGCAGCGTCGGCGTGTTCCTGCCGGACGGGATAGGGGCCGTGCTGCGGGAGTCGGGTTTCCTCCGGGAGTTGCGGCGGGCCTTGCCGCTGGCCCGGATCACCGTCTTCGCGACGCCGGACGCGGAGGCGGCGCTCGCCCTCTGCCCCTACGTCAACCAGCGCGTCACCCTGCCGCCGCTGAAGGGGCGGGCGCCCGACGACGCGCTGGTGACCGCCGTGCGCCAGGAGATCGGCCAGCAGTTCAGCGGTGCCTTCGACCTCACGATCAATCCCCACCGGGGCGAGGATGCCAGCTTCGCCAACCGCCTGATGCAGGATACAGGGGCGCCGCTCCGCCTCGGTTGCAGGGTCGGACGGCCGGTGCGCGGCTATTACGCCGACGCTTTCCTGACCCACGTCGCGGCGACTCCCGCCGGCCTGCTGGGGGCGTTGGCCGCCGGTGAGCCGGACCCCGCCACGGAGGTCTGGACCTCCCCCGCCGGCGAGCGGGCCGCCGCCGCGCTTCTGGCCGAGGGCGTTCCGGCGCGCTGGCGCTGCGCGGTCGGCCTGTCCGCGTCCGCCGGCGCCGGGACCCTCTCGGAGTTGTGCCGTCGCCTCGCCGCGCGGGGCGATACCGCGCTGGTCCTTGTCGGCGAGGAGGCGGCGAAGGGGGCCGCCGCGCGCATTGCCGGAGACGCGGGGGATGCTTGCCTGAACGCGGTCGGGCGGCTGGGTTTCGACGGGCTGTGCGCCATGCTGCGGCGCTGCGACCTGTTCGTCGGGACCGGCGCGCCGGCGGAGGGCATCGCCGTGGCGGCTCGGCTTCCCATGGTGGGAACCGGCCCGGAGCATGGCGACCCGACCGCCGAGGCGATGGAAAGCGCCATCGCGGGCTGGCTGGCCGACCGCGCCTATTGACAGGCGTTCCACCCGGCCTGTGAGATCCACGAGGGGAAGCGTGGAAAAACGGAGGGACGGGCGCGCAAGGCGCTTGTGTTGGCGCGTTTGCGCCGCAATGATCCGCCCCCACCAAATCCCGGACGGCCGCAAGCGGCGCGCCGCAGCGGGGCAAAACCATGGATTGAATCCGGCGGCCCGGTAAGCACACGATGCGCAGAGCAGTCATGAAACCCCGTGCGGATTGGCGTCCGGGGCTCCGCAAATACCCCTACGGCGTCCGTGCCATGAGCGCCGGCGCCTTCTGGCGCGAGGATGTGCGGTACGAGTTCTCCGCTCATCAGATCGACCTGATCGAAAGCGTCGCCGACGAGCTGCACACCATGCTGCGCGAGGCGCTGCGCGCGACGGTGGACGGGCGGGCGCTGGCCCGGCTGGGGGTCCGCGGCGGCGTGGCGCGGCTCCTCGAAGCCTCCTGGAACGATTATTGGGCCGCGGGGCGTCTGAACGAGCGGGCCGGCGCGCTGATCGGGCGGCTGACGCTGGCCTATGATGGGCGCGATTCGGTCAAGCTGCTGGCCTGCAACTATGACACGCCGGAGGGGTTGTTCGCCGCCTCGATCATCCAGCGCAACTGGCGCGAGGCCCTGATGGGCGACGCCAACCAGTTCAACGGTCTGCACGAGGGGCTGGTGGAGCGCTGGGAGGAGCTGGCGGCGGGCATGCCGGGCCGCGGGCTCGTCCATCTGGCCTGCGCCACCCCTGACCCGATGCGCGAGAGCGAGCTGGTCTATCTGGCCGCCACCGCGGCGGAGGCCGGGATCGCCACGCATCTGCTGCCGCTGCAGAGCCTGGGCTGGGACGGTCAGCGCTTCGTCGACGACGAGGGGCGGGCGGCCTCCTGGCTGGCGAAGATCTACCCGTGGCAGGGGCTGGCCGACGACGCCTTCCTGCAGAAGCTGCGGATGGGCGGCATGAGCATGCTGTCGCCGCTGTGGTGCTGGCCGATGTCGAACCACGGGCTGCTGGCGACGCTGTGGTCGCTCTACCCGCGCCACCCGAACCTGTGCCGCGCCGCGCTCGACCCCGAGGAGCTGGCCGGCTGCGACGCGGTGACCGAGCGCAGCCT
Organism: Azospirillum brasilense; assembly: GCF_001315015.1. Taxonomy (NCBI): domain Bacteria; kingdom Pseudomonadati; phylum Pseudomonadota; class Alphaproteobacteria; order Rhodospirillales; family Azospirillaceae; genus Azospirillum; species Azospirillum brasilense. The sequence continues at coordinate 415,408 of NZ_CP012917.1, forward strand.
GTTCGGGCTCGACGACGCGGCCCAGCGCATGACGGCGCACGGACGCGCCATTTCGGACACCGGCGGCGCCGAGTATCCGGGGGGACGGGTCTGGCTGGAAACTCCGCCGATCTTCGAGGAGGAGGGCGTCCACGCGCTCCTGCACTGCTGGATCATCGGGGACAAGTGCCTGGGCATGTCGGTCCGTGAATCGGCGGACCCGCGGGTCGGCTCCGACGCGGCGATGGTGCCGCACATCTTCCGCGGCTGACGCGCCTTCGGGGTGGAGGAGCCCGCCCTGTTCCAACGGGGCGCAGGGCGGGCGCTTCGGCGGCGATCAACCGGCAGTCCTCAGCGGCTGCGGCCCGGCGCGAAGGGATTGGGCAACGGCGAGCCGAACGCCGCCCGGCGGGCGTCCCGCCACGCGACGTCGTTGCCGACGCCGCTGTGGGTGGCCGACACCGACACCACCTGACTCTGGTGGCGCAGCCAGCCGCGCAGCTTTTCTTCGAAGCGTTGGGCGTCCTGGGCGTCCGCAACCTCCAGTTCCATCGACATCTGCAGCTCGGTCTTCATGGCGTTCCTCCTCTGAACCGTTCCGTTGGACAAACAGCCGGGCGGGCCACTGGTGCCGAAAAACAGAAAAGGGCGGGGAACTTTCCCCGCCCTGCGCTGCAACGCCGTGAACGCGATGGCCGTCGATGCGAGTGGCGACGCCGCCGCTCACTTCCCTTCGGGCTTCGCCGGGCGGGCCGGCTTGGCAATGCTGGCGATCTGCTTCTGCAGGTCGTCGATCTGCTTCTGAAGCTCTTCATAGGTGTGGCTGGCCGCCGCGGCCGCGCCGTTGGGCGGAACGGCGGATGGGCCGGGGGCCGCCGGGCGGGGCGGGACGGCGGGGTGCTCGCCGGGCTGCCCGTCCTCGGCGCCGCCGAAGGGCGAGAACATGCGCATGGCCCGTTCGAACATCGCCATGTTCTGCTTGCCGACCTCTTCCAGCCGGCCGAAGGGGAACATCCCGCCCAGCGTGTTCTGGAAATAGTCGCGCATCTGCTCCTGGTTGCGCGAGAAGGACTGCATCGAATATTCGAGGTACCGCGGCACCATCCACTGCATGTTGTCGCCGTAGAAGCCGATGAGCTGGCGCAGGAAGCTGATCGGCAGCAGGTTCTGGCCCTTGCTCTCCTCCTCCACGATGATCTGCGTCAGCACCGAGCGGGTAATGTCCTCCCCGGTCTTCGCGTCATAGACCACAAAGTCGAGCCCGTCCTTGACCATCTGACAGAGATGGTCGAGCGTCACGTAGCTGCTGGTCGCCGTGTTGTAGAGCCGCCGGTTGGCGTACTTCTTGATCGTGATCGTCGCGGACTTCTGGTCTTCCTTGTCGGCCATCGCTGTTTCTTTCAAGAAGGGTCGTGCGGCGAGAATGTTTCAGATATAAGGACTACTCGAAGGAATGCACCCTGTCCAGTGCTGTGCCGCAGCGCTGCGACCCCAGGTGGGCGCCGCCCCGATAATTCGGGATTTGCGGCATTTTCGATCGGTCCTTCGCGACTCTGGTCAAGGGCACCGCCTCCCTCATATACTCCCGGCCATGGCCGAATCGTCCGAATCCGACACCCCGTCCCTGGAAACGCTCGCGCAACGGTACCTCGACCTGTGGCAGGAACAATGGGCGGCCTGCGCCGCCGATCCCGAGATGGCCGATGCCGCCGCCCGCCTGTTCCAGATGATGGCGCAGGGCGCCGCGGCGATGGCGCCCTTCGTCTTGGGGCCGGGCGGTTTCGCCTACACCAGCCCGCCGGGCACCGGCTGGAATCCGGCGCCGGCCCCGTCCCAGCCAGCCTCATCCCAGCCGGCCCCATCTCACCCGTCCTGCGAGGGAGAACCGCGTGACCGGGGACAACGCCACGATCCCCCCGCACCCCACCCCACGGCTGGGGCCGCGGCCCCTGGCGCTGCATCTGGCAACGGTGGCGGCGACACTGCTCAGCTCCTCCGCCGCATTGCCGCACTTGAGGAACGGCTCGCTGCCATGGAAGCCGCATCTGCGGGAGCGGGCGGAAGGCCTGCGCCGGCGGATCGCCGCAACCGACGCGGACGCGTTCGCCCAGGCGGTTGACCGCGAGGTCCGCCGCCAGCTCAACCTCGCCTTGACGGGGATCGAGCGCTACCGCCACCACCCCTACCGGCGCGACCTTCCCGACCCGCCCGTGCTGTGGACGGAAGGGGCGTCCCGCCTGCTTGATTACGGGGCGCTCGGCCCGGCGACCGGCGCGCCGGTGCTGTTCGTGCCGTCGCTGGTCAACCGCCATTACATCCTCGACCTTTCGGCGCGCAAAAGCCTGATGCGCTGGCTGGCCGCGCAGGGGCTGCGCCCCTTCCTGATCGACTGGGGCACGCCCGGCCCGCTGGAGCGGCGCTACAGCCTGACCGACTACATCGCCGGACGGCTGGAGCGCGCGCTGGCCGCGGTGGTGGAGGCGGTGGGCCGCCCGGTTCCGGTGGTCGGCTATTGCATGGGCGGGCTGCTCGCCACCGCGTTGGCGCAGCGCCGCCCCAAGGAGGTCGCGGCGCTCGGCCTGCTCGCCACGCCCTGGGACTTCCATGCGGAGGACGCGGGCATGGCCCGCCGCGCCGCGAGCTTTTTCCAGCCCTTCGGCCCGCTGCTCGACGCCTGGGGGGAACTGCCGGTGGACGTTCTCCAGGGGCTGTTCGCCCAGCTCGACCCGCTGCTGGCGCTGAAGAAGTTTTCGCAGTTCGCCCGCATGGAGCCGGACAGCCGCGCCGCGCTCGCCTTCGTGTCGCTGGAGGACTGGCTGAACGACGGGGTGCCGCTGGTCGCCGGGGTGGCGCGCGACACGCTGGCCGGCTGGTACGGGCGCAACGACACCGCGCGCGGCGCGTGGCTGGTCGCCGGCCAGCCGGTGGAGCCGGCCCGGTTGCGCATGCCGGTTCTGGCGCTGATCCCGGAGCGCGACCGCATCGTTCCTCCGTCCTCAGCGGTGGCCTTGGCAAGATCAATCGACCGCGCGCAAATGATCAGGCCGCCGCTCGGCCATATTGGCATGGTGGTCAGCGCCGGTGCCGAAACAGGCGTTTGGCGCCCCCTGGCCGAATGGCTTAGTGCGGCAGGATAACCGCAGCCAGTCAGGTGTCTTGCATTGCGGGAAATCCGCGCATAAGGTTTTTCCCACTCCGTGCGGCCCACTGACACGATAATAAAACTGACAAAATCTGAGGAGCGTCAACATGACCGAGGTTGTGATCGCCAGCGCAGCGCGTACTCCCATTGGCAGCTTCAACGGGGCGCTCAGCAGCGTGCCGGCCCATTACCTGGGTGAGATCGCCATCCGCGAAGCGCTGAGCCGCGCCAAGACCGACGCCGCGGAGGTGACCGAGGTCATCCTGGGCCAGATCCTGACCGCCGGTCAGGGCCAGAACCCGGCCCGCCAGGCCGCCGTCAACGCCGGCATCCCGGCCTCCGCCACCGCCTTCGGCATCAACCAGCTCTGCGGCTCGGGCCTGCGTTCGGTGGCGCTCGGCTATCAGGCGATCCGCAACGGCGACGCCGAGGTCATGGTCGTCGGCGGCCAGGAGAGCATGAGCCAGGCCCCGCACGTCATGCATTTGCGCAACGGCGTGAAGATGGGCGCCGCCGAGATGCTCGACACCATGCTGAAGGACGGCCTGATGGACGCCTTCAAGGGCTACCACATGGGCACGACGGCCGAGAACGTCGCCCAGAAGTGGCAGCTGACCCGCGACGAGCAGGACGCCTTCGCCGCCGCCTCGCAGCAGAAGGCCGAGGCTGCCCAGAAGTCCGGCCGCTTCAAGGACGAGATCATCCCGGTCACCATCAAGGGCCGCAAGGGCGACATCATCGTCGCCGACGACGAGTATCCGAAGCACGGCACCACCGCGGAATCGCTGGCCAAGCTGCGCCCGGCCTTCTCCAAGGAGGGCACGGTGACCGCCGGCAACGCGTCGGGCATCAACGACGGCGCCGCCGCGCTCGTCCTGATGACCGCCGAGAACGCGGCCAAGCGCGGCCTGACCCCGCTGGCCCGCATCGTCTCCTGGGCGACCGCCGGCGTCGATCCGGCGATCATGGGCACTGGCCCGATCCCGGCGTCCCGCCTCGCGCTGGAGAAGGCCGGCTGGAAGCACGAGGACCTGGACCTGATCGAGGCGAACGAGGCCTTCGCCGCGCAGGCCCTGGCCGTGAACAAGGACCTTGGCTGGGACACCTCCAAGGTCAACGTCAACGGCGGCGCCATCGCGCTCGGCCACCCGGTCGGCGCGTCCGGCGCCCGCGTCCTGACCACCCTGCTCTATGAGATGCAGAAGCGCGATGCCAAGAAGGGCCTCGCCACCTTGTGCATCGGCGGCGGCATGGGCATCGCCCTCACCGTCGAGCGGGGCTGATGAAAAGCGGGCCGTTCCCTCCGGGGTGCGGCCCGCTTCGTATGTGCGCCTACAGAAACCGATAAAGAATCCAACACCAAGCTTTGGGGGAGGAGCCAATGGCTCGAGTTGCAGTCGTCACGGGCGGAACGCGCGGTATCGGCGAAGCCATCTCCGTCGCGTTGAAGAACGCCGGCTATGTCGTCGCCGCCAACTACGCCGGCAACGATGAGAAGGCGAAGGAATTCTCGGCCCGCACGGGCATCGCGGTCTACAAGTTCGACGTGTCGGACTTCGACGCCGTGAAGGATGGCATCGCGAAGATCACCACCGAACTCGGGCCGGTGGACGTGGTGGTGAACAACGCGGGCATCACCCGCGACGGCGTGATCCACCGCATGACCCCGCAGCAGTGGAACGACGTCATCGCGACGAACCTGACCTCCTGCTTCAACCTGTGCCGCAACGTCATCGACGGCATGCGCGAGCGCGGCTTCGGCCGCATCGTCAACATCGGTTCGGTGAACGGCCAGGCCGGCCAGTACGGTCAGGTGAACTACGCCGCCGCCAAGTCGGGCATCCACGGCTTCACCAAGGCGCTGGCCCAGGAGGGCGCGGCCAAGGGCGTCACCGTCAACGCCATCGCGCCGGGCTACATCGACACCGACATGGTGCGCGCGGTGCCGCCCAACGTGCTGGAGAAGATCGTCGCCCGCATCCCGGTCGGCCGTCTCGGCAAGGCCGAGGAGATCGCCCGCGGCGTGCTGTTCCTGGTTGGCGACGACGCCGGCTTCATCACCGGCTCGACCCTGTCGATCAACGGCGGCCAGCACATGTACTGATCGGCCGGTGCAGTGACTCCCGGGTCTTCGGACCCGTTTGAAGCGACACGAAGCCTTTGCCCCTTTCCCGCACCCGCGGGGGAGGGGTTTTTCTTTGGGGCGCCGAGGAATTGACGCGCGGCGCGGGACGCCGAAAAAGCGAAACCCCCGCGCGGGGGGCGGGGGTTTCAGCGGTTGTGCCAGGACATCCGCAATGGTTGAGCCGTCTCAACGGCAATGTTCAGAAATGTGTGGCCGAACAGGTCGGCTTCCTCAAGTAAGCGCAGGTGGACTCATGACAATCACACCCTCCTGACTGCGGGAACATTTGCTGTGATGAGAAGTTGGCGTTTGGGCCAACTTGATGCGGTGTCCACCGCGTCTTCACCTCAACCAGTGTTGCTCTGAGAGATAGCGTGCTCTTCCTGGCAGGGGTTGTCAATAGCTGAACTGCGGTCCCGTTACCGCTTGATGACGGGTTTTTTGACGTCACTTGAACTGGAAGCCGACCGGCCTCTTGTCGTCCAGCGAGACCACCGCGCAGCCGCCCAGCGCCGGGCCGACCGACAACTCGCCGTAGGCGGTGACCGCTCCTTCCTCCTTCAGGCGGCCGACGAAGCCGCCGCCGTCGCTGCGGGCGACCCAGGCGAAGGGGATCCAGGTCTGGCGCACCGGCTGGCCGCCGGCGCGGACCACCGCCGTGAAGGCCTCGGCGGTCGGGGTGCCCGGCGGGAAGACGGCAAGCACCGTGCCGCCATCCTCCTCGTTGAGCGCCGCCTGGTTCAACGCCACCCCCGTCACCACCGCCCAGACGGCCAGCGCCAGCGCGCCGAGCGTCAGCGCGAAGCCGTGGCCGAAGCCGGTAGAAGAGGTGGGCGCCGGGTCCGTCATGGCCTCAGGCCTTCGCTTCCGCCGCCAGGGCGGGGGCGGGCTTCTCGGCGATCGGCCAGTTCACCACCGCGGCGGCAAAGGCCAGGGCCACGCTGGCCCACCACACCACGTCGTAGGAGCCGACGCGCTCGTACAGCACGCCGCCCAGCCACACGCCGAGGAAGCCGCCCACCTGATGGCTGAGGAAGGCGAAGCCGTAGAGCATGCCGAGATAGCGCGTACCGAACATCAGAACGACGAGGCCGGAGGTCGGCGGCACCGTGGACAGCCACAGCAGGCCCATCGCCGCGGCGTAGAGGATCACCGAAACCGGGGTGACCGGCAGCAGGATGAAGAGCGCCGTGCACAGGCCGCGCAGCGTGTAGTTGGCGCAGAGCAGCAGGCGCTTGCTCATCTTGCCGCCCAGCACGCCGGACATGTAGGAGCCGACCACGTTGAACAGCCCAATCAGCGCCATCGCCCAGGAGGCGAGGCCGGGGCTGATCCCGGCGGCGGTCAGGTAGGGCGGCAGGTGCGTGGTGATGAAGGCGAGCTGGAAGCCGCAGACGAAGAAGCCGGTGACCAGCAGCACGTAGCTGCGGTGCTTGAAGGCCTGACGGATCGTCGCGGCGAAACCGATGTCGGCCCCGGTGACGGCCTGCGCGCTCTTCGACCCGCCCGCCCCGGCGAAGGAGGAGGCGAGCACCGGGATCATCAGCATCGAGGCGCCGAACAGGATCAGCGCCGTCTGCCAGCCGTAGGCGGCGATGAAGGCTTGGCCGGTGGGGGCGAACAGGAACTGGCCCATCGAACCGGCGGCGGTGGCGACGCCCATCGACCAGCTCCGCTTCTCCGGCGGGACGATGCGGCTGAAGCCGGCGATGACGATGCCGAAGGACGCCCCGGCCAGACCCAGCCCGATCAGCAGGCCGGAACTGAGATGCAGCATCAGCGGCGTGTCGGCGTAGGGCATCAGCGCCAGGCCCAGCGCGTAGAGAATCCCGCTGATCCCCAGCACCAGCGCCGGGCCGTAGCGGTCGCACAGTGCCCCGGCGAAGGGGGTGCCGATGCCCCAAACCAGATTCTGGATGGCGATCGACAGGGCGAAGACGTCTCGGCCCCAGCCGTGCGCCTCCGACAACGGTGCGGTGAACAGGCCCATGCTTGACCGCGGGCCGAACGCCAGCATGGCGATCAGGCAGCCGCAGGCGATGACGAATCCCGGCGTCCGCCAGGAGCGGGGCGACGGCGCCCCACCCACCCGGTTGCTGGTGTCCAAGTTATCCTCCCTCGGCGCGGGCTGTGGCCGGTGCGGCAACGCTGGCCCGCGACTCATCAGGGTCACACGATAAGCGTGCGCCGGGCGTGCTTCAAATTCACAATGGGAAAGAAGGTTATTCGGCCGCGGAATGGCAGGGCAGCGGCAGAGGCGCCTCTTCCGCCGGGGGCAGCAGGTCCAGCAGACTGTCCTCCAGCACGTCGAAGACGGGGCCGATGCGCCCGGTGAAGCGGCCGCGGAGCAGCCACACCGCGACGGTCAGCGCGAAGTCCGGGGTCTCCAGCGGCCGCACCTGCGCGGCGTGCAGGGTCGGGGCGATCAGCCGCAGCGGCGCCAACCCGAATCCGACGCCGCGGGCGACCAGCGACAGCAGAAGCGACTGGTCGAATCCCTCCACCGTGACGTTCAGCGCCGGGCCGTGCTGCGCCATCGCGCGGCCCATGGCGGTCCGGTACTGGCAGCCTTCGGGCTGAAGCACCCAACCCACGGCGTTCATCGCCGGCAGCGTCCAGTCCCGCTGCCCGGCCAACTCGGCGGACGCGACGACCCGCACGGGCTCGCGCGAGATGCAGACAGCGTCCAGGTCGTCCGGCGGCGTCTGGGCATCGTGGGTCAGCACCAGCGCGCCGTCCAGCGTGCCGTTGCGCACCTGCTCGACCAGCGGCGTGCTCCAGTCCGAATGCAGGCGGACGGTCAGGCCGGGGAAGGCGGCGCGCAGCCGGTCCAGCGGATGGTGCGCGGCGATGGCGGTCAGCACATGGGCCACCCCCAGCCGCAGCAGCCCCTGCGGCTGGGCCGCCCCGGCGAAGGCGTCCGACAGCTCGTCCGCCGCCTTCAGCACCCGGTGCGCGTGGGCCAGCGCCATCTCGCCGTCGCGGGTCAGGGCCAGCGGCTTGGTCTGGCGGTCGAACAGGGACACGCCGAGCTCCGCCTCCAGCCGCTGGATCAGGCGCGAGACGGCGGACTGGGTCAGCCCCAGCCGGTGCGCGGCCTCCTGCACCGATTGGGCTTCGGCCACGGCGACGAAGGTGCGGATCTCGTTGAGCTTCATGGCGGCGTCCGGGGCGGCGGTGTCCGAGGGGGGCGGCCTCTTGGCCACTGGTATCCGACTGTCCCCCTGGGTTAGCGTCGGGTCAAGCGCAACGAGGAGCAACCATGTCCACCACACCTTCCGCAGACCGTTCCGGCCGCGAGTATCCCGACCGTCCCTGGGTGGGGGTGGGCGCCGTGGTGTGGCGCGGCGACCGGGTCCTGCTGATCCGCCGGGGCCGTCCGCCGCGGATGGGGCAGTGGAGCCTGCCCGGCGGCGCCCAGTCGGTGGGCGAGACGGTGTTCGAGACGGCGGTGCGCGAGGTGCTGGAGGAAACCGGCCTGCACGTCGTGCCGACGGAGGTGGTCACGGTGGTGGACGCCATGACGCTCGACGACACCGGGGCCGTCCACTACCACTACACCATCGTCGAGGTGGCGGCGGAGAGCCCGGAGGGCGAGGCGGTCTGCGCCGACGACGCGCTGGAGGCCCGCTGGGCCACCATCGACGAGGCCGCGGAGCTGACCGAATGGGACGAGACGGAGCGGGTCATCCGCCTGTCGGCGTCGCGGCGAGCCGCCGGATGAAGTCTGGAACCTGCGCCGTGTCCAGGGGCTTGGCCAGCAGATAGCCCTGGATGCGGTCGCAGCGGTAGGCGCGCAGGTAGAGAAGCTCCTCGTTGGTCTCCACCCCCTCGGCGATCGCCTGCATCCCCAGCGCGTGGGCGAGGTCGATGATCGCCCGCACGATGGCGGCGGCGTCGCGGTCCTGGACCATCGCCTGGGTGAAGTGCTTGTCGATCTTCAGCGCCTCCACCGGCACGCGGCGCAGCAGGGACAGCGAGGAATAGCCCGTCCCGAAATCGTCGAGAACCAGCCGCACCCCGGCGCCGCGCAGTTGCGTCAGCACCTCGCGCGAGGACTCGCTGTGCTCGAACAGGGCGGTTTCGGTCAGCTCCAGCTTCAGGTTGGCGGCGGGCAGGCCGGTTTCGGCGAGGATGCCCAGAACGGTGCGGGCGAAGCCGGGGTCTTCCAACTGCTGTGCCGACAGGTTCACCGCCACCGGCACGTCGGCGATGCCGTCCTGCATCCAGCCCGCGGCGGTTTCGCAGGCGCGGCGCACCGTCCATTCGCCCAGGATGTGGATGGCGTCGCTGGTTTCCGCCATCGGAATGAAGACGTCGGGCGGGATTACCGTGCCATCGTCGAGCCGCCAGCGCGACAGCGCCTCGAACCCGGTCAGCCGCCCGCTGTGGGTGTCGGCCTGCGGCTGGAAGGCGAGGCGCAACTCGCCGTGCCGGATGGCGTCGCGGACGCGGTCGGAGAAGGTCCCGGCACCCGGCGCGATGGCACCCGGCGCGACGGTCGCGTTCTGGTTCACCGCCATATCCCCTCCGGTCCGGCCCTCGGTTGTCGCCCACTCCAGTGGACTTAACAGCCGAAACGAGGCTTGTTAACCATATCTCAGGGGTATTTAAGCGGTTTTTCCAGTTTTACGAAAGAGTTAACGGAATTTGCGGTGGTGATAAGATTGGGAAGCGTTAACCCCTTCTCCCTCATGGAGGGGAAGGGGTTAACGGATTTGCCATCAGACGTTGAAGCGGAAATGGAAGATGTCGCCGTCGTTGACGACGTATTCCTTGCCTTCCTGACGCATCTTGCCGTTGTCCTTGGCGCCCTGCTCGCCGCCCAGCGTGACGTAGCTGTCGAAGTCGATGGTCTCGGCCCGGATGAAGCCGCGCTCGAAATCGGTGTGGATGACGCCCGCCGCTTCCGGGGCCTTGGCGCCGCGGCGCACGGTCCAGGCGCGGGCCTCTTTCGGGCCGACGGTGAAGAAGGTGATGAGGTCGAGAAGCTGGAAGCCGGCGCGGATCAGCTTGTTGAGGCCGGTCTCCTCCAGCCCGAGGGATTCCAGGAACTCCTGCTTCTCGGCGGCGTCGGAGAGCTGGGCGACCTCCGCCTCGATGGCGGCGGAGATGACGACCATGCCGGCGTTCTCGGCCTTGGCCTTCTCGGCGACCTTGGCGGTCAGGCTGTTGCCGGTGGCCGCTGAGGCCTCCTCGACGTTGCAGACGTAGAGGACCGGCTTGGCGGTCAGCAGCATGAACTGCTTGAAGACCGGCTTCTCCTCCTCGCTGACCTCGACGACGCGGGCGGGCTTACCGTCCTGGAGGACCTTTAGCGCGCGCTCCATCAGATCGGCCTTGATCTTGGAGTCCTTGTCGCCGCCCTTGGCTTTCTTCTGGAGGCTGGTGAGCTGGCGCTCCAGGCTCTCCATGTCGGCGAGCATCAGCTCCGTCTCGACCACCTCGGCGTCGCGCAGGGGATCGACGTTGCCTTCCACATGGGTGACGTCGTCGTCCTCGAAGCAGCGCAGGACGTGGACGATGGCGTCCACCTCGCGGATGTTGGCGAGGAACTGGTTGCCCAGACCTTCGCCCTTCGAGGCGCCGCGGATCAGGCCGGCGATGTCGACGAATTCGAGCTGGGTCGGGATGATCTTCTGCGACTTGGCGATGGCCGCCAGCTTGTCCAGCCGCGGGTCGGGCACGCCGACGCGGCCGACGTTCGGCTCCTTGGTGCAGAAGGGGAAGTTCGCCGCCTCGGCCGCCTGGGTGGCGGTCAGCGCGTTGAACAGGGTCGACTTGCCGACGTTCGGCAGGCCGACGATGCCGCAATTGAAGCCCATGGGGGTGCTCGCCGTCGGAAATCTCGGGAATTGGGGCGCTTTATCCTACGTGGAGCCGCAAAGCGCAAACGGGAAGTGGGGGTGGGCAGGGTTGACCGCCGCGTCCGGCGCGCGGGAGTCACCGCGGGCGGAACAGGAAGGGCACGGAGAAGACACGGTCCTGCGCCGTCAGGCCGGGCGGCGGGGTGGGGAAGGGAGACGCCTTGCGCACTGCGGCCAGGGCGGCGCGGTCCAGCGCCTCGTCGCCGCTCGACGTGAGGATGGTGGCGTCGAGCACCTCGCCCGCCGTGCCGAGGGTCAGCTTGACGGTGGCCTGCCCGCCGCCGACCACCTTCTCCGGCTTGTGCCGCCCGATCCAGGCCCAGACCTGCGCCCCGTAATCCACCATCGCGCCCCGGCTCGCGGAGACCGGCTCGACCGCCGCCGCCGCGTTGCGACCGGTTCCGGTTTCGGCGGATGGCGTCGGTGATGGGCTTGGGCCCGGTGCCATCTGCGGTTTCGGCGCCGCCTTGACGGGCGGCTTCGGCTTCGGCAACGGCTTGGGCGGCGGGGGAGGGGACGGTTCCGGTGCGGGTTCCGGGGTTGGCTCCCCCATCGGGGGCACCGGTTCGGGCGCCACCTCCGGCTCGGGTTCCGTGGCCAGTTCCGTGATCGGTTCCGGCTGCGGCTCGCTCTCAGGTGCGGCGGCCGCTGCCGGTGGCGGGCCGCTGTCCGCCTCGGACGCCACCAGCATCACCTCGATCACCGGCGTTATGGTGTCGTTGAGGCTGACGGCGCCGGTCTCCTCCGCGACCGTGCCGGGGGCCGCGCCGGCGGCGGACAGGAGGACGGCCAGGACGCCGGCGTGCAGCGTCCCGGACAGGGCGAGCGCCCCCAGCGGCCGGCGGGCCGGCTGGGGACGCCCATGCAGGCGGATCGCGCGCAAGGCGGGGGGCCTCGTCAGCCGGCCTCCATCAGAACGCCATGGTCAAGCCGAGGGTGAAGGACCGCCCCATGCCGGCCAGCGCGCCGATCGGCTGGCGGCTGCCGTTGGCGCGGAAATCGCCGTAATCGACGCCGCCCAGCGGCAGGTAATACTGGGCGTCGAACAGGTTCTCGATCCCGACGTCGGCGCGCAGATTGCCCCAGACGTAGCTGGTGCGCAGGTTGACCAGGGCGTAGCTGGGGGTTTCCGGCTCGTTCCGCGCGGAGTCGACCAAAGACTTGCGCCCGACCATCTGGAACTCCAGGACGCTGCTCCAGTCGCCCAGCCGGTGGCCGAGGTCGATCGTCCCGTTCAGCGGCATGATGTGATAGAGGTCGCGCCCGGTGTCGAGGTTGCGGCCGCGGACGTAGCTGACCACGGCGCCCACCGTGAACTCGCCCAGCCGCTCGTTCTGGTGGACGATGCTGCGGCCTTCGGCGTTGATGCCGTACAACTCCGCCGTGTGGTTGGCGAAGCGCAGCTGGACGAAGCCGTTTGACAAGGTGCCGATGCGGTCGGCGTCGATGAAGTTCTCGACGTGCGAATAATAGGGCGTGAGCTTGACCGACCAGCGCTTGGCCTCGGCGTCCTGCCAAGCGGCGGTGGCGCCGACCGTGTAGGCGGTTTCCGGCTTGAGGTCCGGGTTGCCGACATAGCCGTTGGCGTCGCCGTACCAGCCGATCATCGTGGAGGACATGCCCCCGGTGCCCCAGGCGAACCGCTCGTACAGGTTGGGCGAGCGGGTCTTGCGGGCGAAGCCCAGCTCATAGCGTTCCGACGCGGACGGCGCGAAGCGGAGCAGGGCGGTGGCGTCCATGTTCACGTCGGTCTTGGAGCGGTCACCGCGGTTGAAGGCCTGCGCCGCCGCAGCGTCCGGGTTCGCCATGCCCATCATGCCCATGCCGATCGTGTTGGCCCAGGAGTAGGGCTGGACCGGCCCGTTCTCCATCCACACCACGTCGTTGCGCACGCCGAGCAGCGAGGTCCAGGCCGGTGTCCAGCGCTTCTCCCACTCGGCGAAGGTGCCCAGCCGGTCGCGCCGCGCGTCGTTCAGGTTCACGAAGGTCAGCGGCGACATCATCGCCGCCCCGGCGACCGGCGGCCACCAGTCGTCGATGCGGTAGCGGACCAGCTCGTTGCCGACGCGCAGCGTGTCCTGCGCCGACAGCGGCACCTCCGCCGAGACGGCGTAGCCCATCTCGTGCGAGTCCGTGTTCATCGGCATGCCGCCGCGGTCGGCGCCGCCCTTGTCGTGCAGGAAGTTCATGGCGTGAACGGTGCGCTGCCAGAAGGCCCGGCCGTCCAGCGTGCCCCAGTCGAATTCGCCCTTGTAATGGCCGTTCAGGGTGGTGCCGCGGTTCAGCGTCATGTCCATGCGCTGGTTTGCGAAGCCGGAGTAGGGCGAATACTGATAGCCGCCGGACAGGGTGATCTCGTGCCCGTCCTTGCGCGCGCTGGCCGACAGCGCGTGGTTCTGCACGTTGTAAAGGGTGGAGCGGACCTTGTCCCCGTTGCCGTTCTCATAGTCGTCCGCCCGGCTCCAGGCGCCGGTGTAGCGCAGGCTGAACCGCTCGGTCGCCGCGGTGGCGGTGCCGGACAGGGTGGTGCCGTTGCCGTTCGAGCGGTAGACGGTGGACAGGATGCCCTCGCCGTGGATCGGTTCGCTGGGCTGAGCGTAGACGGCGGGTTTGCTGATCACCGAGACGGTGCCGGCGATGCTGTCGCCGCCTTTGCTGACCGGGGTGACGCCGGCGATGGCCTCGATGGCGCCGATGACGGCGGGATCGGCGTAGGACAGCGGCGCGTTCATGTGGTTGGCGCAGGCGGCGGTCATCGGCATGCCGTCGACCTGGACGCGCACGCGGTCGTCGGCCAGACCGTTCAGCGCCGGCAGGCTGGAGAAGCCGCCCGCGCTGTAGAGCGACACGCCCGGCAGGCTGCGCAGCAGCGCCGCGGCGTCCGGGCTGGCGAGCTTGCGGCTGGCGATCCCGGCGGCGTCGAGCGTGCCGGCGCCGAGCGGCCGGGACAGGCCCTTCTCCGGTGCCGTGGCGGCCGGCGCGGTCTCCGTCTCGACCGGGACGGCGGGCAGGGCATGCGGGGGCTGGGCTTGGGCCGGCAGTGCGCTCAGCGCGGCAAGGATTGCCGTCAGCAGGGCGGTGGAGGCGAGAAGGCGGTTGGACAAGCGGGGGGCGTTCGCCGCGGACGCGGCGGTGGGCAGACGAATCATCGGGCGCTCGTTCTCGAATCGGACGAGGGAAGATCGGCGCAGCCTTGCCGTCCCGCCCGGCCGTCGATCCGCGCGACAATCGGCGCATAGGATCGGAACCGGCGGGTTGCGATGCGGAGGCTGGCGCGAGGGATGGGGTGGGCACAGCCGGGAGGGCCGCGCCGCCGGGCTCAACAGCCGGAGGCGGCGATCACAAGGCGCATGCCGAGGGTGGTCAGACTAGGGCCGGGGGTGCTCGGGCCTTCAGCCGCGACAGGAACCAGCCGGCGGCGATGTGCTGGCCGGGCAGCCCGATGGAACTGTGGGCGACGACGGAGACCGGCAGCACCACGGTCAGAAGCGGCGGCGGCGCGGTGAGGCCGGCGACCAGCCCGCAGACCGGGCAGTCCTCACCCATGGACAGCGTGGGCTTGCCGTCCGGAAGCAGCGACTCAGGCGGAGGGCCGTCGGGGAGGGTGATGGACGCCATGCCCTGCGGCGTGCAGATCATGACCGTTTCGCCGGTCGTGGCGTTGGCCACCGGAACCAGGAAGGCCCAGCCGAGAAGCTGCAGAAGCAAAGCGACCCCGCCCACCATCACGGCGGCGCGGCCCAGCCTGCGTCCGATGCTCCGAAATCCGGCCGGCATATCCCGGTTCTTCCCCATCTTGAATAGGGATTTAAGCTAGACGGGCTAGGCCGAATGCACAAGCGCGCAATGGCCGCAGCCCCGTCCCGGTGGTTGCCTGCCCGTTGCCCGTCTGCCGGTCAGGGACGGGCGGCTCCTCAATGCGCCTCGTCCCAATTGCCGCCGATGCCGGCCTCCGCCACCAGCGGCACGCCGAGCGTGGCGGCGCCTTCCATCACCGCGCGCACCAGTGCGGAGGCGCGCTCGGCCTGATCCTCCGGCGCCTCGAACAGCAGTTCGTCGTGAACCTGGAGCAGCATGCGGACTTCGTCGAAGCCGGCTTCCTTCAGGGCGCCGGGCACGCGGGCCATGGCGCGCTTCATGATGTCGGCGGCGGTGCCCTGGATCGGCGCGTTGATCGCCTGCCGTTCCGCGAAGGCGCGGCGGGCGGCGTTCTTGTCGTGGATGCCGGGGATGTAGCAGCGCCGCCCGAACAGAGTCACCACATGGCCGTTCTGGCGGGCGAAGGCCTTGGTCGCCTCCATCCACACCTTCAGCTCGTGGAAGCGCTCGAAATAGGCCTTGATGAAGGCGTTGGCCTCGCCCGGCGCGATGCCGAGCTGGCGGCCCAGCCCGAAGCCGGAAATGCCGTAGATGATGCCGAAGTTGATCGCCTTGGCCTTGCGCCGGATCTCCGAAGTCATCTGGTCCAGCGGCACGCCGAAGACCTGGCTGGCGGTGGCGGCGTGAATGTCGATGCCGTCCTGGAAGGCCTGTTTCAGCGCGGCGATGTCGGCCATCTCGGCGACCAGCCGCAGCTCGATCTGCGAATAGTCGATGGAGATCAGCTTGTGCCCCGGCGCCGCGACGAAGGCGCGGCGGATCTTGCGGCCCTCCTCGGTGCGGACCGGGATGTTCTGCAGGTTCGGGTCGGTCGAGGAGAGGCGGCCGGTGTTGGTCGCCGCCATGGCGAAGGCGGTGTGCACCCGCTCCGACCCCTCGACGATCTGGGCCTGGAGCGCGTCGGTGTAGGTATTCTTCAGCTTGGCGAGCTGGCGCCAGTCGAGCACGCGCTGGGCGATGACGTGGCCCTGCTCCGCCAGCTCCTCCAGCACGCTGGAATCGGTGGAGTAGGCGCCGGTCTTGCCCTTCTTGCCGGTCCCCAGCTTCATTTCGTCGAACAGGATTTCGCCGAGCTGCTTGGGCGAGCCGATGTTGAAGCTGCGCCCGGCGTGCTGGTGGACCTCCTTCTCGATCTCCGCCATGCGGACGGCGAGGTCCTGGGACAGGCGGGCCAGCGCCGCCCGGTCCACGCGGATGCCGCAGGATTCCATGTCGGCGATCACCGGGACCAGCGGGCGTTCCAGCGTCTCGTAGACGGTGACCATCCGCTCGTCGACCAGCCGCGGCTTCAGCACCCGCCACAGGCGCAGCGTGATGTCGGCGTCCTCCGCGGCGTAGGCCAGCGCCTTGTCCAGCGGCACGCGGTCGAAGGTGATCTGGTTCTTCCCGGTGCCGCAGACCTCCTTGTAAGGGATGGTCGTGTGGGCGAGGTGCAACTCCGCCAACTCGTCCATGCCGTGGCCGTGGGCGCCGCCCTCCAGCACGTAGGAGATCAGCATGCTGTCGTCGATCGGCGATACGCGCACGCCGTGGCGGGCGAAGAGCTGGTGGTCGAACTTGAAATTGTGGCCGATCTTCAGGATCGCCGGGTCCTCCAGAACCACCTGAAGCGCTTTCAGCGCGTCCTCCGCCGGGATCTGCTTCGGCGCTTCCGGCGTCTCGAAGGACAGCTCCCCGCTGGCCGCGGCGTTGGGGGCCTGATGGGCCAGGGGGATGTAGCAGGCCAGCCCCGGCTCGGTCGCCAACGAGATGCCGACCAGCGTCGCCGTGGCGGGGGTCAGCGAGTTGGTCTCGGTGTCCACGGCCAGGACGCCGGTGGTACGGGCGCGCTCGAGCCAGACGGCCAGGGCGTTGAGGTCCTGCACCAGCTCGTAGCGCTGCTCGACGTCGGTGGGCGGAGCGGGGCGGCTGCGCGGGGCGCCGGCCTCCGCCGCCAGGGCAGGGGAGGGGGCGGCGGTCTTGGCCGGGCCGGCGGACGGCGTGGCGGAGGGGACCGCGCCGTCGGCGATGGTGCCGTCCTTGCGCATCTCCGCCTCGACGCGGCTGACGATGGTGCGGAAGCCCTGGGCGCGCAGGAAGTCGATCAGCTTCTGGTGGTCGGGCTCGCGGACGCGCAGCTCCTCCAGCGGCTTCGGCGGCGGGGCGTGATCGTCCAGCAGGACGAGGCGGCGGGAGATCCGCGCCTGCTCCGCGAAGTCGATCAGCTTCTGGCGGCGGGCCGGCTGCTTGATCTCGCCGGCGCGGGCTAGCAGCGATTCCAGGTCGCCGTACTCGGTGATGAGCTGGGCGGCGGTCTTCACGCCGATGCCTGGCACGCCCGGCACGTTGTCCACGCTGTCGCCGGCCAGCGCCTGCACGTCCACCACCCGGTCGGGGGCAACGCCGAACTTCTCGAACACCTCGTCGGGGCCGATGGGCTTGTTCTTCAGCGGGTCGAGCATGCGCACGCCGGGGCGGACGAGCTGCATCATGTCCTTGTCGGACGACACGATGGTGACCTCGCGCCCGGCCTCGTTGGCCAGCCGCGCGTAGGTGGCGATCAGGTCGTCGGCCTCATAGCCCTCCAGCTCCAGGCAGGGCAGGCAGAAGGCCTCCGTCGCCTCACGGATCAGGGCGAACTGGGGCTTCAACTCCTCCGGCGGCTCGGGGCGGTGGGCCTTGTATTCGGGATAGAACTCGTTGCGGAAGTTCAGCCGCTTGGAATCGAAGACCACCGCCACGGCGGACGCCTTCAGGTCGGCCAGCAGCTTCAGCAGCATGTTGGAGAAGCCCAGCACCGCGTTCACCGGCGTGCCGTCCGGACGGTTCAGCATCGGCAGGGCGTGGAAGGCCCGGAAGATGAAGCCCGACCCGTCCACCAGATACAGGCCGCTGCCGTCCCCGGCGGGTGCGGGGGCTTCGGTGGCGGTCTGGAGCGTGTCGGTGGTCTTTTCGTCGGACATGATGCGGCCTCTTCCCTTTGGGGCGTTACCATGGCCGAAGGCGGCCCGAGAGTCGAGCGCCCGACGCCCCCGAAAAGGCCTGCCGTGGAGGGCCGGACTCTCAGTCGCCGGTTTCGCGGTTCGGGGCGGCGACCGGCTTGGATTCGGGTGAGCCGCGTTCGCGCAAGTAGATGCCGAGCACGATCAGAACGCCCATGGACAAAAATTCGCTTTGCCAGTTCTGGAAGCTCTCGTACCAGAATTCCGGATCGGCGAGGGTTTCGCCCATGGTCCGGATGGGCTGATGGTGCCACGCCGCCTCTTCGTTCGAGCGCCGCGTGCTGCCCGCCAGATGAAGGGCGAAGGACATCACGAACAGCGTCACCAGAGCGATGCTGAGCGAGTGGGAGTAGAGACGCAGCAGCAGGCCGCCCCGGTGCACCGGCCAGGGCGCGTCGGGGTCGCCGCGCCGCCGCTCGGGCGCCTCATCCTCCGGGTTGGCCTTCCCCGGCTTCTTGGATTCCGACGAGCCCTTCTGGATCAGGATGGCGGTCAGCAGCACATAGACCGACATCTGGAGAAACTCGCTCTCCCAGTTCTCGAAGGTCGCCGACAGGAAATGGCCGGTCGTCAGATAGTCGAGGAAGCCGACGGGCGGCTGGGTGTGGAGGCGAAGCTCCTCCGCCAGGGCGCGCCATCCCGCCAAGACCTGTCCGACGATCGAGACGAGGAACAGCCCGAACAAGGCGACCGACAACCCGTTGTCCCGCAGGAAGCGACGCATGAGGTGCACCTTGATTCGGATGTCACGCCCTGGTCCATCAACGCTTGGCCAAGCAGGAGGTTTCCCCGCCCTCCCGAAGTCTCGCCAGGAACCTTGAAAGACGGAGTCTTGTTGATTGGAGGCTCCACACAACAACCTTTGGTCCATTTCCCATGAACCACCCTGTCGCCGGAGCCATCGCCGGACTGGCTGGCACTGTCGCCATGACGGCGGCCATGCGCGCCATGTTCCGCGCCCTGCCGGAAAAGGATCGTTACCCCTTGCCGCCGCGCCTGATTACGGACCGCGTCGTCGGCTCGACCGGTGTGATGGACGCGATGGACGAACCGGAGCGCCGCGACCTGACGCTGGCGCTGCATTACGGCTACGGCGCGGCCGCCGGAGCGCTGTATCCGGCGGCTGCGCGCCGGATCGGCGGACCGGCGGTGGTGACGGGGATCGGCTATGGCCTCGCGGTCTGGGGCGCCAGCTATCTGGGGTGGATTCCGGCGATGGGCATCCTGACCCCCGCGACGCGCCATCCGAGCGCCCGCAACGGCCTGATGCTGGCCGCCCATGTGGTGTGGGGAGGGGTGACGGGCGTTACGGCCGCGTATTTGATGGGAGGGGGAGGCCAAAGCCGGGTCGGTGAGGAGCCGGTGGCGGGCGCTCACGAGCATTCCCCTGCTGTCCGGGAGCTGGCATAGCGATACCGGGATGCAAATAAAAAAGGCCTAGCCCGCACTGCGGCTAAGCCTTTGAAATCGCTGGCGGACCCGAATGGATTCGAACCATCGGCCTCTGCCTTCGGAGGGCAGCGCTCTATCCAGCTGAGCTACGGGTCCTTCATCAGCGGAGGCGCACCATAGCGAAAAGCCTCGCACAGTGCAAACACTCCTTTCGACATTTTTTCACCCCCCGCCGGGGCCGCCCATCCGCGCCTATTTCGCGGCCAGGAGGCTGCGGTTGCGGTCGGCGCCGCTCGCCAGGGGCTGCTTGGGGTTCTCGATCCAGGCGGCGATGTCGTTGACCACCACCTGACCCTTCAGGTCGCGCAGCAGCATGTGCCAGCCGTCGGGATACACCGCCACGACATGCCGTCCGCCGGACCCGAACTCCTCGACCGCTCTGTTGACCGGCGTCTTCGGCAGGACCTCCTCGTGGGCGCCGTAGAGCACCAGGGACGGCACCTTCAAATGCCCGCAGGCGGCCAGGGCCGTGCCCATCAGGTCGGTCAGTCCCTCCAGCGCATCGACGCGGGAGCCCTTGATGACCAACGGGTCGCGGCCCAGGGCGCGCAGCATTTCGATGTTGTCGGACGCTTGGATCTTCAAATCCTTTGGCGGGTGCACCACCATCCCAGGGACCGTGTTGTAGCTGAGCCAGAGCAGCGCCCTTGGGAAGAAGCCCATCGCGTCGCGGCCCCAGACGGCGGGGGCGACCAAAATCGTGCCGTTCACGGCGGGCGGAGTCGCGCTGGTCATCGCCGCCAGCACCACGGCACCGCCCATGCTCTCGCCCATCAGATAGACCGGCAGGCCGGGGTGGCGGGCGTGGATCTGGGACACCGCCGCCTTCAGATCGGCCACCAGCGTGTCGGTGCCCGGCCAGATGCCGGTGTTCCGCGTGGCGCCGAAGCCGCGCTGGTCGTAGGCGTAGACGGCGATTCCCCGCGCGGCGAGGCTGCGCCCGGCCCCGTCGAAGGCGTTGGAGTAGTCGTTGTAGCCGTGCAGGGCCAGAACCACCGCTTGCGGCGCCCCGCCCTCGGGCAGCCAGCGCCGCAGCGGCAATTCGAAGCCGTCGGCGGCGATCAGGGCGCTGTCGGTCAGGGCCGGCTGGGTAACGGGCAAGCCCATCGGCTGATAGGCCGCGGTGCAGCCGGACAGCAGAAGGCCGATCCCGACGATCAGTTTCGCCATCCGGCCGGCCGCCCTACGCCGCATCGTGCGCGATCTCCTTCCGGGCGTGCGCGCCGCCGGTCAGTTGCAGGAAGATGTCCTCCAGGTCCGATTCCTCGGTGCTGAGATCGACCACCCCCAGCCCCGCCCCGGCCAGCGCGGCGAGGATGCCGTCGACCCGCTGGCGGCTCGGCTGGTAGCGGACGACCAGGCGCCGCGGCTCGGCCAGTTCGGCGGTGAAGGCGGACAGTTCGGCCGGCACGGCGTCCAGATCGCGGTCAACCAGAACGGTCAGCGCCTTGGCGTCCACCCGGCGGAGCAGAGTGGCGGTCGGCTCGCAGGCCACCACCGTGCCGTGGTTGATGATGGCGATGGAGTCGCACAACTCCTGCGCCTCCTCCAGATAGTGGGTGGTCAGCAGCACCGTCGAGCCCTCGCGGTTCAGCTTGCGCACATGCTCCCACAGCTGGATGCGCAGTTCCACGTCCACGCCGGCGGTCGGTTCGTCCAGCACCAGGACGGGTGGGGTGTGCACCATCGCCTTCGCCACCATCAGCCGCCGCTTCATGCCGCCCGACAGCGACCGGGCGTAGGCATCGGCCTTGTCGCGCAACCCGACGGCCTCCAGCAGCTCTTCGGTCCGGCGCTCGGCCTTGGGCACGCCGTAGAGGCCGGCCTGAAGCTCCAGCATTTCCCGCGGGGTGAAAAAAGGGTCCATGTTCAGTTCCTGGGGGACCACGCCAATCGACGCCCGCGCCTGGCGCGGATGGGCGTCGATGTCGGTTCCCCAGATCGACACCGTGCCGCCGGTCTTGTTGACCAGCCCCGCCATGATATTGATGAGCGTGGACTTGCCCGCCCCGTTCGGCCCCAGCAGCCCGAACACCGCCCCGCGCGGAATCGCCAGGTCGATGCCTTTAAGAGCCTGTTTCGGGCCGGTCTTTCCGGAAGCTTGGTAGGTCTTGGTGAGGCCGCGCACCTCCACGGCGTAGGCGGGGACGGCGTGGGCGGGCAGGGCGGCGGCGTTCAGCGGGGCGTGCGCAACCATGGAATCGAAAGGGCCTTTCCGGTCGTGCCTCCGAGTCCGAATCCCCGGGGGCGATCACTGTCCAATCACTTGATCCGTCCGGCGCGTTGGGTATGATCCGACCCCGCGCGCGTGCCTCATTCGGTGGGCATCTTAACGATGGCGTTAACGCGCGCGTGTGTCAAAGTGGAGGATGTCTGCCATGCAGCCAATTGAAACGATTGAAGTCGAGACCCTGACCGTCGGATGCGACGGTGGCGGCGGCGCGCTCGGCCACCCGCTGGTCTATCTGACGCTGAGCGCCGAGGGGAAGGTCGAATGCCCCTACTGCTCGCGTCACTTCGTCCTGAAGGAAGGCGCCAAGACGGGCACGCACGGGCACTGAGCCCGGCGGCGCCTCTTACAGGGCGGAAATCCCGCGCGCAGCAAGGGCCGGAGCGATCCGGCCCTTTTTGTTTGCCGATGGGCCGAACCGGTGGTTCAGGGCGATTCTGTGGCCTTTCCGCCACCCGGCGCTGTGGCGATGCAACGTCCGGGCGGGATCGGTCATATGCCTCTTTTGTTGCAATTGTGAAAAATATAAAACGAACCGCCTTGACGCGCGTCGCGATCCGCCTTCTACTTTTTTGCGGCGCAAAAGAGGCGTCCATCGCAATTGCCCGCTCAGGTCCTCCGCATGCTTTTTCCTGAGGCCAACGCTCTCGCGCCAGATGAGACCCGGTCCATGAGCCAAGAGACGGAAGAGCAATACAGAAGTATTTTCGAGAACGCGGTCGAAGGCATTTACCAGACCACGGTGGACGGGCGTTATCTGCGGGTCAACCCGGCGCTGGCCCGGATCTACGGCTACCGGTCGCCGGCCGACCTGATCGACAACCTGACGGACATCGCCGGCCAGCTCTACGTCGATCCCGGCAAGCGCGAGGCCTTCGCCCGCCTGATGGCCGAGCGCGACGTGGTGCAGAGCTTCGAGGCGCGGGTCTTCCGCAACGACGGCTCGATCATCTGGATCTCGGAGAACGCCCGCTGCGTGCGCGATCCGCAGGGCCGCATCCGCTATTACGAAGGCACCGTCCAGGACATCACGGAGCGCAAGCAGCACGAGGAGAAGATCCGCCTGCTCGCCACCGTCTTCGACAGCGTGGCCGACGGCATCCTGATCGTGGACCCCGACCTGTCGGTGCAGGCGGTCAACCCGGCCTACGAGGTGATGACCGACTTCCAGCGCGAGGAGCTTCTCCACCGCCCGCTGGTGATCTTCGCCCCCGGCTCGCACGAGCGCGCCTTCATCGAGGACATCTGGCGCACCGCCCGCACCGAAGGGCGCTGGCAGGGCGAGGTGACAAGCTTCCGCCATTCCGGCGACGCCTTCGCGGCCTCGCTGTCGGTCACGGCGGTGCGTGCGCCGGGCGGGGCGCTGGAGCATTACGTGCTGACGCTCGCCGACATCAGCCAGCGCAAGTACCAGGAACACCAGATCCGCTATCAGGCCAGCTTCGACCGGCTGACCGACCTGCCCAACCGCTGGCTGGTCTGCGAACGGCTGGAGGAGGCCATCGTGCGCGCCCAGCGCATGCGCACCAAGGTCGCCGTGGCCTTCCTCGACCTCAACCGTTTCAAGCAGGTCAACGACACGCTGGGCCACCACGCCGGCGACGACCTGCTGAAGCTGGTGGCCAAGCGGCTGCGCAACTGCACCCGCGTGTCCGACACGGTGGGCCGGCTGGGCGGCGACGAATTCCTGATCGTGGCGCCCGACGCGATGGACCGCGCCTCCGGCGCCCGGCTGGTCGAGAAGGTGCTCTATTCGATGGGCGAGCCCTTCGCCGTCCACAACCAGGAACTCTTCTGCGGCGCCTCGATCGGCGTCGCCTTCTTCCCCGACGACGGCGAGACGGCGGACCAGCTCCTGCGCAACGCCGACCTCGCCATGTACCACGCCAAGCGCAACCCGGAGTGCAAGTTCGTCTTCTACGAGGCGGGCATGCGGGAGCGCACAGGCTTCACGCTGGGGCTGGAAAGCGACCTGCGCCGCGCCGCCGCGACCGGCGAGGAGTTCGAGCTGCATTTCCAGCCCAAGGTGGACATGCCGCACCGCGGCTATCACCGGGTGATCGGGGCGGAGGCGCTGATCCGCTGGCGCCACCCGGTCCGCGGCCTCGTCAGCCCGGCGGAGTTCATCCCGCTGGCCGAGGAAACCGGCCTGATCTGGGAGATCGGCGCCTGGACCCTGAGGGAGGCCTGCGGCCGTCTGGCCGGCTGGCTGGCGGCGGGGCTGGACATCGCGTCGGTGTCGGTCAACCTGTCGCCGCGCCAGTTCCAGGACGCGCGCCTGGTGAATTTCGTCCGCGACGTGGTGGACCGCAGTGGCGTCCCGCCGGAACGGCTGGAGCTGGAGCTGACCGAGGGCGCCATGATCGGCGACATCGAGAAGGCGGTGACCATCCTGCACGGGCTGAAAGGGATCGGCATCCGCCTGTCCATCGACGATTTCGGGACCGGCTACTCCTCGCTGGCCTATCTGAAGCGGTTCCCGATCAACACGTTGAAGATCGACCGCAGCTTCGTCCGCGACATCGTGCAGTCGGCCACCGACCCGGCCATCGTCAACACCATCGTGAATCTGGCCGACAGCCTGGGCTTCGACACCATCGCCGAGGGGGTGGAGACGGAGGAGCAGGCGGACATGCTGCGCCGCCAGCGCTGCACGCGCATCCAGGGCTTCCTGATCAGCCGCCCGCTGGATGTGGACGCCTTCGAGCGCTTCCTGGTGGAGAACGCCGGGTAGGGCGGCTTCCCAATGGCAGCCCGGCGGGGGCGGGCCGGCGGGAAGCCGCGCCCCGTCAGTTGCCGAGCTTGTTGGTGTCGAGCACGATCATCGCCACGCCGATCTTCTCCTTGCTGGCGGGATCGAGCACGGGAACGCTGACCTCGGTCAGCATGGCGTTCGTCTCGGCGTCCTTCTCGGGGTCGGTCATGTAGAGGTCGGAGCCGCCGCTGTAGACCTTCTGCCACTTCGGCTCGTCGCCCTGCCAGTAGTCGGAGGTGCCGCCGGTCTGGGCAACGTTCAGGCCGCGGTTGTCCATCAGCAGGATTTCCACGATCCGTCCGTTGCTCTTGTCCGTCACCTCCTTCAGGCGCTTGGTCACGGCGTTGGCGGCGATCTTGTCGTAGGTGGGGTTGGCGGACTTGGCCTTGGCCGCCGCTTTCCAGTCATTGTCCATGGCGTCGATCTTGGCCTGGTCGAGGGCCTTGTTCTGAGCGTTCTGGGCCTTGACGGCGTCGACGACCGCCGGGTCGGCGAGCCAGGTCTGGGTCTGCGGGCTCACCGTCTTGCGGACGTTGGCTTCCAGGGCGGGATCGGCGGCGTAGGCCGGCAGCGTGCCGAGCATCGTCAGAACCGCCGCGGTGGACAGCAGCAGGGAAAAGCGTTTGGACATCGGTTCCTCCCATGATTGATCCGCCCGCGGGCTGCCTTCGCGGCCTGTGCTCCGTGGGCGCAAAACCATAGGTCCCGCTTCATCCCGCCTGTCAGAGGAATGCGTGAATTATTCCGTGAGACGGAAAATCAGTAAAACTAACCATTGTTGCGCTTGAATGGGCGGCGCCTGATCGAGGGGCAGGGTTCAGCGCTCTCCCTCCGCGTCTGCCGTCTCCCGTGGGCGGCTCAGCGCGTAGTGCAGCGACAGGGCGCGGATCTGCTCCTCCGTCAGGTTGCGCACCGCGGCGGCCATGATCCGGGACAGCGGCGTGTCGCCGTGTGCGTCCTTCTGCCAGAGGCGGAGCTGGTCGGCGATGTAGCTTGCGTGCTGCCCGTCGAGGTGGGGATAGCGCGGGTCGCGGTCCTCACCGTGGCAGCCGGAGCAGGCCGGAACCCCCGTGGCGCGGTCGCCGGACTCGGCCAATCGCGCGCCCAGTTCCAGCAGGGCCGGATCGGCGTCGGCGGGCGGGGGCGGGTAGGGTGCTGTCTGCTCCGCATAATGGTCGGCGAGGCCACGCAGAATCGATTCGTCGAGCCCGGCCGCCACCGGCTGCATGATGCCGCTGTGCCGCCCGCCCTCGGCGTAGGCCTTCAGCGCGTGGAAGAGATACTCGGCGTTCTGGCCGGACAGCCGGGGGAAGGCGGCGGCGCTGTCCCCGGCGCCGGCGCCGTCATAGCCGTGGCAGCGGGCGCAATTGTCCAGAACCTCGCGGGTGGAGCCGTCCAGCATCGCCAAGTCACTCAGGGCCGAGCGGTCGCCGTCCGGCTGCGTCTCCCCGAAGGCCAGACGGCGGTATTCCTCGGCGCTCATGCCGTCGAGCCGGCGCAGGAAGGCGGCCACCGCCCACGGTTCGTCGTCGCGCGCCTGCGCCGGCCAGGCGGGCATGCCGGCGTATTTGATGCCGTTGTAGGTGATCCAGTAGAGCTGCTTGTCCGTCCAGTCCCCGGCATGGCCCGGCAGGAAGGGCGGGGTGGGCAGCATGTGGCGCGAGATCGGATTGCGCCCGACGTCCGGCGCGCCATGGCAAGGGGCGCAGCCATCCTCGTAATGGCCGGCGCCGCGCCGGATCAGCGCCGGGTCGTCAAGGTCGGGCGGATCGCTCACGAAGGCGGCGTGCGTCTCGATGGAGCTGCGCATCGCCATGCTGAAGAACCAGTGGACCGGCGGCCAATGCTCCTTGCTGGCGGCGATGCTGTAGAGCCCCGACCAGGCGAACAGGAAGCCCCCCACCGCTTGGGCGCCCAGAACCAGCCCGATGATCGTCAGAACTCTGCGCATGGATGGGACGCTCCGCCGGTTGTGAGTGTTCGTCCCCGAATGAATGCTCCCCCGATGACCGAAGTTCCGGCGGAACCTGCGGCCTTGCCGTGAGTTTAGCCGTGCAACGACGACGCCCGCCGCCGCGGGCCAACGCCGCGAGGGGGGTGCATGGACCGCAGGTCTGGCCGCAGCGAGGGACGCAGACGGAATTGGCGGGGGGCGGCCCTGGCTGGCGGAATGGGGCTCCTGGCGGCCTGCGAGCGGGGGCCGCAATCCGCGCTCCATCCCGCCGGACGCAACGCCGAGGCGATCCTCGACCTGACGCTGATTCTGGTCGCCGGGGGCGGGGTCATCTTCCTTTTCGTCATGGCGCTGGCGGGGTACGCCGTCATCGCCCGGCCGGAACGCTTTCCCGGAGGCCGCGCCTGGATCATCGGCGGCGGCCTCGTCTTTCCCATCGTCACGCTGACCGCGCTTCAGGTCTACGAGTTCGCCGTGGCCCGGCAATTGTCGGACACCGGCGGGGTGGAGCCGCTGCGCATCGAGGTCACCGGCTATATGTGGTGGTGGGAGGTCCGCTATCCCGACGTGAGGGTGGAGGGGGGTGAGGTTCTGCGCACCGCCAACCGCCTCGTCATCCCGGCCGGGCGGCCGGTGGAGGTGGTGGTGACCGCGGCGGACGTCATCCACAGCTTCTGGGTGCCCAGCCTGGGCGGCAAGATGGACATGATCCCCGGCCACGAGAACCGGCTGATCCTGGTCGGGGAGCGGCCCGGCACCTACCGCGGCCAATGCGCCGAATACTGCGGCGCCCAGCACGCGCTGATGGCCTTCGACGTGGTGGTGGAGCCGCCCGACCGCTTCGAGGAATGGCTGGCCGCCGAGCGCCGCCCCGCCGCCGAACCTGAAGGGCCGCAGCAGACCGCCGGGCGCGACGCCTTCCTGCGCGCCGGCTGCGGGTCCTGCCACACGGTGCGCGGGACGCCGGCCAACGGGGCGGCCGGGCCGGACCTGACCCATGTCGGCGGGCGCGGTGCTCTGGCCGCCGGGACGCTGCCCAACACGCCGGAGGCCCTGGCCGGCTGGATCGCCGGGTCGCAGCACATCAAGCCGGAGAACCGCATGCCGTCCTTTCCGATCCTGGGCGGCGACGATCTGCACGCCATCGCCGTCTGGCTGGAGAGCCTGAAATGACCCCGCCGCTCGACGATGCCGCCCTGCCCAACCGCCTGCCGCGCCCGAAGGAGGAATTGGAGGCGCTGAAGCGCGCCTGGAAGCCGACCTCCGGCCTCGGCCTGCTGAAGGAGGTGAACAACAACATCATCGGGGTGATGTACATCGCCACGGCGCTGCTGTTCTTCGTCATCTCGGGCACGCTGGCGCTGGTCATGCGGACGCAGCTCGCCGTGCCGGAGAACGACGTGCTGGGGCACAGCCTCTACAACCAGTTCTTCACCGTGCACGGCACAGGCATGATGTTCCTGTTCGCCGTGCCCATCGTCGAGGCCATCGGCGTCTTCCTGCTGCCCTCCATGCTGGCGGCGCGCGACCTGCCCTTTCCGCGGCTGTCGGCCTTCGCCTTCTGGGCCTATCTGTTCGGCGGGCTGGCCTTCTTCTGCTCGCTGATCTTCGAGGTGGCGCCGGACGGCGGCTGGTTCATGTACCCGCCGCTGACCAGCATGAAGTTCTCGCCGGGCATCAACGCCGATTTCTGGCTGCTCGGCATCGGCTTCATCGAGATTTCGGCCATTGCCGGGGCCATCGAGATCATCGTCGGCATCCTGCGCACCCGGCCGCCCGGCATGACGCTGGACAAGATTCCGGTCTACTGCTGGTCGATGCTGGTCATGGCGGGGATGATCGTCTTCGCCTTCCCGGCGGTGATCGTCGCGACCGCGCTGCTGGAGATCGAGCGCGCCTTCGACTGGCCCTTCTTCATCGCGGAGCGGGGCGGCGACCCGCTGCTCTGGCAGCACCTGTTCTGGTTCTTCGGCCATCCCGAGGTCTACATCATCTTCCTGCCGGCGGCGGGGCTGGTGTCGATGATGGTGCCGGCGCTGGCGCAGCGGCCGCTGGTCGGCCACGACTGGGTGGTGGTGGCGCTGGTCGGCACGGGCTTCTTCAGCTTCGGCCTGTGGGTGCACCACATGTTCGCCACCGGCATCCCGCCGCTGAGCCTCAGCTTCTTTTCCGCCGCCAGCATGGCCGTGTCGGTGCCCGCCGGCATCCAGGTCTTCGCCTGGATCGCCACGCTGGGCAAGGGGCGGCTGCAATGGACGGTGGCGACGTGGTTCCTGCTGGGCTTCCTGTTCATCTTCGTGGCCGGCGGGCTGACCGGCGTGATGGTGGCGGTCATCCCCTTCGACTGGCAGGCCCATGACAGCTACTTCGTGGTGGCGCACCTGCATTACGTGCTGATCGGCGGCATGGTCTTCCCGGTCTTCGCCGGGCTGTATCACTGGTGGCCGACGCTGAAGGGCACCATGCTGTCGGAGCGGCTGGGGCGCTGGGCCTTCTGGATGATGTTCATCGGCTTCAACGTCGCCTTCTTCCCCATGCATGTCAGCGGCCTGATGGGCATGCCACGGCGCGTCTACACCTACCCGGGCGATCTCGGCTGGAACGTCCTGAACATGGTCTCGACCGTCGGGGCCTTCGTGATGGCCTTCGGCGTCCTGCTGGTGATGATCGACATGGCGCGCGACGCCTTCGGCCGGGGTCGCCCGGCGCCGGAGAATCCGTGGAAGGCGGGGACGCTGGAATGGATCCCGAACGACAATTACGCCACGCGCAGCATCCCGCACGTCCGCTCGCTCTACCCGCTGTGGGACAACCCGAGCCTGTCGCGTGAGGTGCAGGAGGGCGCCCATTACCTGCCCGGCGCCCCGACCCGCCGGCGTGAAACCATCGTGACCAGCCCGATCGAGGCACGGCCCCAGTATCTGATGCCGATGCCCGGCCCACACTGGAGCCACTTCCTCGCCGGGCTGTTCACCGCCGCCCACTTCATCTGTCTGGCGGTGCAGCTCTACTGGGTGTCGCTGGTGCCGGGGGTGTTGGCCATCGCCTCGGTCTTCTGGTGGGTGTGGAGCCTGGACAAGGGGGCCGACCATCCGCCGCAGGACGTCGGCGGCGGCTGGCGGGTGCCGGTCTATCTCCAGGGATCGGAGAACCATTCCTGGTGGGGGACGGCGGTCCTGTTGCTGGTGGACGGGACGGCCTTCGCCTGCCTGTGCTTCACTTACGTCTTCCTGTGGACGGTCAGCCCGGACGTCTGGCCGGTGGGCACCGACGCCCTGCCGGGGCTGGGATGGCTGTTCGGCGAAGCGGCGCTCTGGGTCGTGGCGGCGGGGGCGATGCTGCTGGCGAGCCGCGCCGTGGCCGGCAACCGCCCCTGGGCGACGCGGGGCCTCCTGCTTGCCGGTCTCCTGCTGATGCTGGCCGCCGCGGTGGCCGAGCCCTACAACCGCATCGCCAGCGGCCTCGTGGCGTCGGAGAGCGCCTATGGCGCCATCGTCTACATGCTGGCCTCCTGGCAGATCTTCCACGTCGTGATCCTGGTCCTGATGACCGGCTTCACGCTGGCGCGCTCCTTCGCCGGGCGGCTGCACGCGCGGCGCCGCGTCACCTTCGACAACGTGATGCTGGTGTGGCTCTACACCTGCGGGCAGGGGATCGTGTCCCTCCTGCTGGTGCATCTGTTTCCGCGTCTGGCGGTGTGAGGTG
This sequence comes from Azospirillum brasilense, assembly GCF_001315015.1. Taxonomy (NCBI): domain Bacteria; kingdom Pseudomonadati; phylum Pseudomonadota; class Alphaproteobacteria; order Rhodospirillales; family Azospirillaceae; genus Azospirillum; species Azospirillum brasilense. The sequence continues at coordinate 445,477 of NZ_CP012917.1, forward strand.
GACCATGGAGAAGACGGCCTTCACCGCGACCTTCACCGGAATGATGTCGGCCTTCCTGATCTGGGCCGCCCATTTCGCGGCGGTCTACGGCATCAACGGCCTGATCTGCGCCCGCCAATGGGACGGGGTGGAGCTGTACGGGCACCCCGTCGCGGTGGTGCTGATTCTCGGCGCCACGGCGGTCGCGCTGTTGCTGGCCGCGGGCGTGCTGGCGGCGGCGCTGTGGGGCGCGGCGCCGGGCCGGCGGACCAGCGAGGACCCGCGCCGCTTCATCCGCCTGTTCACCGGGCTCGCCGCCGCGGGATCGCTGGTCGCCATCCTGTGGAACGGGCTACCCGCCCTGCAGGTGCCGGCCTGCGGTTAACCCAGCCGCTCAGTCCGGGATGAGCCGGCGGTAGAGGTGCCATGTGGCGTGGCCGAGCACCGGCATGACGATCACCAGCCCGACGAAGGCGGGCAGCGAGCCGAGCAGAAGACCGCCCGCCACGATCAGGCCCCAGAGCGCCATGGGCTCGGGATTCTTCAGCGTGGCGCGCACGGAGGTGCGGATGGCCGTCGCCACTCCGACCCGGCGGTCCATGAGAAGCGGGAAGCTGACCACGCTGATCGCCAGCGCCAGGACGGCGAACAGGAAACCGACGCTGATCCCCAGCACGATCATCGCCCAGCCGGCACGGGTGGTGAACAGGGCGTGGGCGAAGGCGCTCCAGCCCTCCGGCGCCAGCGGGGCGAGGGTCGCCATGTAGATGAGCTGCGCCGCGACCAGCCACAGCAGGAACACGGCCGTCAGGATCGCCCCCATCGCCAGGATCGCCCCGAAGGCCGGGGAGCGCGCCACCGCAAAGGCGTCCGCCCAGGACACGCGGTCGCCCCGCTCGCGCCGGCGGCTCATTTCGTAGAGGCCGACCGCGGCAAAGGGACCGATCAGCACGAAACCGGAGGCCAGCGGGAACAGCAGGTGCAGCGCGTTCTCGCCGAACACCACCTCGGCCAGCAGCAACCCGACCAGCGGGTAGATCAGGGCGATGAACAGGACGTCGGTGCGGCAGGCCATGAAGTCATGGAGCCCCTTCCGCAGCGCGTCGCGCAGGTCGTCGCTGCGGATGCGCCGCACGGTCGGCTCCAGCGCCGCCCGCTCCTGCGCCGGCGGAGCGATGGCGTGACCCGCCTCGGCCAGGCCATGGGACCAGGATTTGAAATGGGCCGCTCCCCATTCCGCAGGGTTTCGGATGGTCATGTCCGTTCCTCCCGAACCGTTCGTTCAGGGGGTGCGAGCCCGCCCGTGCCCGGTCGCGGCCTTCGCTGTCGCGGCCCGGCGGTCACAGGAGATCCCGCGCCCCGCCATGCAGGGATGATACGCCGACGAATGGTTGTCGGCACTGTTCATTGGGGGAGGGAGGGCGTGGGGTGGCGCCGGCTTTTCCGGAACCGGCGCCTGCCCTATGGTCCTGACCGCAGGGCAACGACACCGGGGATGAGGATGGTGGAAAAGGAAGACCGCAAGGCCGTGCTGGCCCGCGTTCATGGCAAGGTGCAGGGCGTCTGGTACCGCGGCTGGACGGTGGATACGGCGAACCGGCTGGGGCTGGCCGGTTGGGTGCGCAACCGCGGCGACGGAACGGTGGAGGCGCTGTTCGCCGGCCCGGCGGACGCCGTGGATCGGATGCTGGAGGCCTGCCGCCGCGGCCCCTCCGCCGCCGTGGTCAGCGACATCGCCGTGGAGCCGGCCCGCGATCCCGGTCCGGGCGTCTTCGAGCAACGCCCGACGCAGTGACGTCCGGTCGAGATCAAGCCCCCGCTCCCCAACCGGCCCCCGATCCCAACCGGACGTCGCCCTCATGCCTCCGCGGTTTTGGCGGCGGCGACGAACTCCGCGCTGCTGGCCTTGCCCAGGCCGTTGAAGAACAGGTTCAGCAGGACCGCCGCGATGGTGCCCAGCAGGATGCCGCTGTGCAGGAGCGGCGACAGGAAGGGCGGCATCTTCTGGAAGATCTTGTCGGCGACGACGTAGATGTTGCCGCGGTTGGCCGTATAATCGACCTTCGCCAGGATCTTGATGCCGGTCGCCGCGACCATGCCGAACATCACCAGCCCGGCCCCGCCCAGCACATAGGTGGGAACGGAAGCGACGACGTGCGCCAGCTTCGGGAACAGGCCGAAGGCGACCAGGATGACGCCGCCCGCCACGCAGACCCAGCGGCTGCGCACCCCGGTGATCCCGACCAGTCCGACATTCTGCGAGAAGGAGGTGTAGGGAAAGGTGTTGAAGACGCCGCCGATCAGCGTGCCCAGCCCGTCCGTGCGCAGGCCGCGGGTCAGCTGCTCCGGCGTCACCGGGCGGCCGACCATCTCGCCCACCGCCAGGAACATGCCGGTGGATTCGATCATCACGACGATCATCACCAGCGACATGGTCAGGATCGACCAGAACTCGAACACCGGCATGCCGAACTGGAAGGGGTAGATCACGTCCACCCACTTCGCCTGTCCCACCCCGTCGAAGCTGACCAGCCCCAGAAGCATGGTCAGGGCGAAGCCCGCGACGATGCCCAGCAGGACCGAGATGTTGGCCCAGAAGCCCTTGGCGTATTTGGTCACCAGCAGGATCACCGCCAGCACGAACAGGGCGATTCCGAGATAGAGCGGGTCGCCGAAATTCGGGTTCCCGGCCCCGCCGCCGGCCCAGGTGATGCCCACCCGCATCAGCGAGATTCCGATGATGGCGATCACGGTCCCCGTCACCACCGGCGGGAACAGCGGCAGCAGGCGGCCGACCAGCGGGGCGGCCAGCGTGGCGAAGACGCCCGCCCCGATCACCGCGCCGTAGATGCCCAACAGCCCCAGCGACGGGTTCCCCGCCATGGCGACCATCGGCCCGACCGCGGCGAAGGTGACGCCCATCATCACCGGCAGGCGGATGCCGAACTTCCAGAAGCCCAGCGTCTGGATCAGCGTGACGATGCCGCAGGCGAACAGGTCGGCGTTGATGAGCAGCGCGATCTGGTCCTTGGGCAGCTTCAGCGCGCCGCCGATGATGAGCGGCACGGCGATGGCCCCCGCGTACATCACCATCACATGCTGCATCCCCAGCGCCAGCAGGCGCAGCAGCGGAAGCTTCTCGTCAACCGGATGGGTTGGCTGTGATGACTCCACCGACGACATGATCCATGACCTCCGCGAATGAACAGGCGCGAAGTGCACGGCCCATGCCACAACCGGTGGGGCGGAGGTTCGTGGCGAAGCTCGCCGGGATGTGGCGCGAAAGGCGGCGGTGTTCGGGAGGGGTGCCCAATCCATGGGCAGCCCCATATCCCCTCTCCCCTCTGGGGAGAGGGTTACTCGCCGGTATGTTTCGGGCGTTCGCTCAGGGCCGCGCGCTGGACAGCGGCTGCGCCGCTTCCGCCACCACCGCCTTGCGGACGGGCAGGCCGGCGCCGCGCAGGGCTTCGGTGATGCGGTCGCCGTGGCCCTCGTCCTCCACCTCGATCAGCAGGGCGACCTCGGCGGACTTGACGGAGAAGGCGCCGAACAGGCGCTGGTGCTGCACGTCGATGATGTTGCCGCCGCACTCCGCCACGATGCGGGCCACCTGGGCCAAAGCGCCGGGCTGGTCGGCCACGTCGATGTCCAGGTTGATCAGGCGCCCGTCGCGGGCGAAGCCGCGCATCAGCACGTTGGCGAGCGTCCGCGTGTCGATGTTGCCGCCCGACACGATCAGGCCGACCCGCTTGCCGCGGAAGCGCTCGGGGTGGAAGAGCAGGGCGGCCAGACCGGCGGCCCCGGCGCCCTCCGCCACGGTCTTCTCCACCTCGATCAGCATGGCGATGGCGCGCTCGATCACCGCCTCGGGCACCAGCACCACGTCGCAGCCGTTCTGCTTCAGGATGTCCATGGGCCGGTCGCCGACGTCGCGCACGGCGATGCCTTCGGCCACGGTCGGGCCGCCGACCTTGACCGGCTGCCCGGCGAGGCGCTGCGCCGCGGCGGGGTAGGTCTCCACCTCCACGCCGACGACCTCCAGGCCGGGCCGCAGCGCGCGGGCGGCGACCGCGGCCCCGGCGGCAAGCCCGCCGCCGCCGACCGGGATGGCCAGCGCGTCGAGGTCCGGCACCTCCGCCAGCATCTCCAGCACGACGGTGCCCTGGCCGGCGATCACCGCGTCGTCGTCGTAGGGATGGACGAAGACCAGCCCGTCCCGCTTGGCGAGGTCGTGGGCGAAGGCCGCGGCCTCGGCCAGGGAATCGCCCTCCAGGATGACGGTGGCGCCGTGGTAGCGCGTGCGCTTGACCTTCACGAAGGGGGTGAAGCGCGGCATGACGATGGTCGCCGCGATGCCCAGCCGCTTCGCGTGGTAGGCCACGGCCTGGGCGTGGTTGCCGGCCGACATGGCGATCACCCCGGCCTGCCGCTCCTCCGGCGTCAGGTGCAGCAGCCGGTTGGCCGCCCCGCGCTCCTTGAAGGAGGCGGTGAACTGGAGGTTCTCCAGCTTGACCCAGACCTCGGCGCCGGTGATCTGCGACAGGGTTTCCGAGCGCAGGAAGGGCGTGCGGCTGATGCGTCCGGCCAGCCGTTCGGCGGCGGCGTGAATGTCGTCGATGGTGACCGGCATGTCCTGTGCTTCCTCTACGAACCGCCCTTCCCAGGCGTACTGGAGACCGCACCGTACAGGTCCGGGCGGCGGTCCGCCAGATGCGTGCCGACGCGGCGCAGGGCGGGGTCCAGTTCGACGGTCAGCAACGCCTCGCCGTCGCCGGCCCGCGCCAGCACCGACCCGTCCGGCGCCGCCACGCTGCTGAGCCCGCAATAATTGAGTGTTCCCTCGCGCCCGCAGCGGTTGGCGTAGGCGACGAAGAGGCCGTTCTCGAAGGCGCGGGCGGGGACGATGGTGGTGGCGACGATCTCGTAGGGCGTCATCAGCGCGGTCGGCACCAGCAGCGCGTCCACCCCGGCCAGGGCGTGGCGGCGCACCAGCTCGGGGAACTCCACGTCGTAGCAGATGGCCACGCCGACCCGCATCCCGCCGACCGCCGCGGTCGGGAAGGAATCGCCGCCCGGCGCGTAGGAGCCGCGGTCGAGTTCGCCGTAGAGATGCGTCTTGCGCTGGTTCAGGAGGGCACGCCCGTCCGCCCCGATCAACTGCGCGGCGTTGTAAACCGCGCCGTCCGCTCCCCGTTCCGGATAGCCGTAGAGCAGGGCGATGCCGTGCCGCCGGGCGATGTCGGCGACCCGCGTGGCCATCGGCCCGTCCGCCGCCTCGGCCAGGGCGCGCACCGCCTCCGCGCCGATGTCGTAGCCGGTCAGGCCCATTTCCGGCCCGACCAGCAGGGCGGAGCCGCGCTCTGCCGCCTCCGCCGCCGCCCGCTCCAGACGGTCGAGGTTGCGGTGCGGGGCACCGGGCTCCGCGTCCGCCTGGAACAGGGTTAGCCGCATGCGGTCAGCCTTGCTTCTGGCGGTTGGCGAGGGCGCGCACCGACAGGCAAAGGATCTCGAACAGCATCTGCGCGCCGGCGTGGGCGGTGTTGGTCGTCGCGTCGTACTGGGGCGCCACCTCCACCACGTCGCCGCCGATGATGTCCAGCCCGTCGAGCCCGCGCAGGAGCGCCAGAGCCTCCCGCGTGGTCAGGCCGCCGACCTCCGGGGTGCCGGTGCCGGGGGCGAAGACCGGGTCCAGGCAATCCACGTCGAAGGAGACGTAGACCGGCCCGTCGCCCACCACCTTGCGCGCCGTCTCGATGACGCTGGCGATGCCGCGCTCCGGAATGTCCTCCGCGTGGATCACGGTCATGCCGCTGTCGTAGGAGAACTCCCACAGATACTCGGTGCTGCCGCGGATGCCGATCTGCACCGTGCGCTCAGGGTCCAGCACGCCGTCCAGGACCGCCTGCCGGAACGGGCCGCCATGGTGGAACTTGGCACCCTCGTAGGGGCCGCCGGTGTCGCAATGGGCGTCGAAATGGATCATGCCCACCGGGCGCTCGCGGCCCAGCGCCTTGAGGATCGAATAGGTGATGGAATGGTCGCCGCCCACCGACAGCGGGACGACGCCGGCGTCCATCACGCGGTTGTAGAAGGCCAGGATGTCGCCGTGGCAGGCTTCCAGACTGAAGCGGCTGGACAGCGGCACGTCGCCGACGTCGGCCAGTTTGCAGGAGGCCGCCGGGACCATGCGCAGGGCATGCTCGTAGGGACCGATGCGCTCCATCCCGCGGACGGCGCGCGGGCCGAGGCGGGCGCCGGCCCGGTTGGTCACGCCCAGGTCCATCGGCACGCCGATCAGCGCGATGTCCAGCCCGCCGAAGTCCGCGGCGTCGGCCGCGTCGGGGCGGTAGGGGGCGTCGAGCAGGGTGGACACCCCGGCGAAGGGCTGCACCCGCTTGCCGCCGGAGAACTGGAGGGCGGCCACCCGCTGGAACTCCGGATCGTGGAAGTCGTCGCCGCCGGAGCCGCTGTACTTCGTACGCAAACGATCAAGCTTCTGAGGGTCGATCATCGTCCGGATCTCTTTGAAAAAGGAAAAGGGTCAGTCGTTTTTGGCCCAGGCGCCGAGAAGGCGGGGCAGGTCGCCGAACCACGCGATCAGCCCGAAGACCACCGCCGTCAGCGACACGAACAGCACCGTCACGGCGGCCATGGTCGGGGTGTAGCCGTAGCGGAGCGCGTTGAAGATCTTGATGGGCAGCGTTTCCAGCGTGAAGCCGACCACCATGTAGGCCACGATGTACTCGTTCAGCGACAGCACGAAGGCGAAGGCGAAGCCGGAGATCACATAGGGCCGCACCAGCGGCATCACCACCGTGCGCAGCACCGTCCGGTCGTCGGCCCCCATGGTCGCCGCGGCCTCCACATAGGAGCGGTCCACCGCCCCGAAGCCCAGCGACAGCGTGACCAGCGGCAGCGTCACGAAGAACACCGCGTGGCTGACCACCACCGTCCAGGGCGACCCGTACTCGCCGACCGCCGCCCAGAAGCTGAGGAAACCCAGCGCGGTGATGACCGGCGGCAGGATGAAGGGCGTCATGCCCAGCACCTCGAACGCCCGCGCCCAGGGCGCGCGCCAGCGCCACAGGAACCAGGCCAGCGGGAAGGCGATCAACACCGCCAGCGCCGCCGACAGGGTGGCGACGACGAGGCTGGTGATCAGCGCGCCGCGCCAGCCGGGATCGGTGAAGACCTCCGCGTACCAAGCGAGCGAGAAGCCCTGCGGCGGGAAGGTCAGGGACTTCTTCTCGTTCACCGAGACGCCGGCCACCACCAGGATGGGGGCGGCCAGGATCAGGGCGATCAGGCCGGCGGCCAGGGAATTCAGCGTGCGCATCAGCATCAGGCCGTCTCCTCCCGCCGACCGGCGAGCAGCGCCAGCCCGACCAGGGCAAGGCTGACCAGCACCAGGAAGACGGCCATCGCCGCCGCGAAGGGCATGTTGGACTGGTAGATCGCCTGATCGGTGATGAGCACCGACAGCGTCCAGTGCTGCGGCCGCCCGAGAAGCTGCGGCAGCAGGTAGGAGCCGAGCGCGAAGACGAACACCATGATCGTGGTCGCCACGATGGTGTTGCGCAGCGCCGGCACCACCACCGTGAAGAAGGCGCGCAGCGGCGAGGAGCCGAGCGTGCGCGCCGCCTCCTCCAGATAGGGGTCGAGGCGGGCGAGTGCGGGGTAGAGCACCAGCACCGTGTAGGGGAAGGCCTGATAGACCAGCCCGGCCAGCAGCGCGCCGAAGCTGGGGCTCAGCGATTGCGGCTCGGCCATCAGGCCCAGCGCCACGAACAGGTTGGTGATGCCCGCCGTGCGCGACAGCAGGGTGGACCAGGCGAAGCCGATGATGACTTCCGACAGCGAGAGGATCGACAGCAGGAAGACCAGCCAGCGGATCTGCGCGCCGCGCGACAGCTTGACCAGCCGGTAGGTGAAGGGGAAGGCGATGCCCACCGACAGCGCCGCGACCAGCGCCGCCAGCCCCAGCGAGAAGGACATCACCCCGCCGAAGAAGGCGGTCAGGAACCGCTCGTAGTTGGCGAAGACGAGGTCCGGCTCGTAGAAGCCGCCGGGCACGCGCCGGAAGACGCTGACCGCGATCATCAGACTGAAGGGGATGACGAAGAAGACGACCAGCATCAGCGCCGGGAAGAGGATCGGCGCGTGCTCGGCCAGACCACGGGGCGCGCGGCGGATCATTGCGGGCGCTCCGCCATTGGCGGCAGCACGACGCAGGCCGCCGGGGGGAACTCCACCGCCAGGGCGCCGCCGGGGGCGACCGGAGGGCGGTCCTGCGGACGCGACAGCGCGACGATCTCCCGCCCGGCGACGTCGATGCGGAATTCCACGCTGGCGCCGAGGTCGCGCATGAAGGACAGCGTGCCGGTCAGCCGGTTCGGCCCGTCCGTTCCGGCGGGATGGACGACCACGTCCTCCGGGCGGACGGACAGCAGGACGCGGCCGGTCGGCGGCAGGTCCGGCAGGTGCAGGGTGCCGCCGGGCACGGCGGCGGTGCCGGGTGCGGTGACCTCGCCCTCCAGCAGGTTGGTCATGCCGATGAAGTCGGCGACGAAGGCGTCGGCGGGCTGGCGGTAGACCTCCATCGGCGGGGCGGCCTGATGGATGCGGCCCTGCGACATCACCACCACGAGGTCGGCCATGGTCATCGCCTCGCGCTGGTCGTGGGTGACGACGATGGTGGTGATGCCCAGCCGCTGCTGAAGCTGCTTCAGCTCGATCTGCATGGCCTCGCGCAGCTTGGCGTCGAGCGCCGACAGCGGCTCGTCCAGCAGGAACAGCTTGGGCGACAGGGCGAGCGCGCGCGCGATGGCGACGCGCTGCCGCTGCCCGCCCGACAGCTTGGAGACCGGCCGGTCGGCCACGCCGGGCAGGCGCACCAGCTCCAGCAGCTCGTCGGCGCGCTTGCGCTGCTCGGCCTTCGTGGCGCCGCGGATGCGCAGGGGGTAGGCGATGTTCTCCCCCGCCGTCAGGTGCGGGAAGAGGGCCAGCGACTGGAACACCATGCCGAATTCCCGCGTGTGGGCGGGGGCCGTGGTGATGTCGCGCCCGTCGATGACCAGCCGTCCGCCGGAGGGGTCCTCCAGCCCGGCGATCATGCGCAGCAGCGTCGTCTTCCCGCAGCCGGACGGGCCGAGCAGGCAGACGAATTGCCCGTGCGGGATGCGCAGCGATGCGCCGTGCACCGCGGTCACGGGACCGTATCGTTTGGTGAGACCGTCGAGGACAAGGGCTGACATGGGCAAACTTATTTTGATTGGAGCTGTATATCCCCTCTCCCCCCTGGGGAGAGGGTCAGGGTGAGGGGGCGCCCGTCAGGGCGTCCACGCACTGCAATGAGCTTGCGTGGTCGGCCTGCGGTCGCCCCCTCATCCCATACCCTTCTCCCCAGAGGGGAGAAGGGCTCTCACTCACCCGACGATCATTTCCGTCCACTTCTGGTTCAGCCAGTCGGACTTGCTCGTGTAGAGGTCGTAGCGCGGGATGATCGGCGCGATGTCGGAGGACACGGCGGCGAACTCCTGGTCCGTCAGGTCGGTCATCTTGCGGTCGATGGTCGGGGCGGTGCCGACCTTGCGCGAGAGCAGGGCCTGGATCGACGGCTGGCACATGTAGTCCACGAAGACGTGGGCGAGATCGCCGGCCTTGGAGGCGCGGGTGACCGCCCAGCTGCCGGAGTCGAGGATGCCACCCTCCTTCGGGAAGGTCGAGCGCACCGGCTGCCCGTCCGCGGCGGCGAGGCCGGTCACGTCGTGGTAATACTGGCCCATCGGGATCTCGCCGGACTTCAGCGAGGCCTCGAACTGCGCCTCGTCGCGGTACCAGAGCTTCACGTTGGACTTCAGCTCCGCCAGCTTCTTGAAGCAGTCGAGCTGCCCCTGCTCGCTGTCCAGATGCTTGGTGCCGCCGAAGAAGGTGGCCGCCGTGACCTCCAGCAGGAAGCTGTTGCTGACCAGCGCCAGCAGGCCGAGCTTGTCCTTGTTCGCCGGGTCCCACAGCGCCGCCCAGCTGTCCGGAGCCTGCGGGTAGCTCTTGGTGTTGGTCACCAGCGTGATGTACCAGGACACCGCGCCGATGCCGCTGACCTTGCCGTCCGGGTATTTGTTGACGAGGTGCGGGACGACCTTGGCAGCGTTGGGGATCTTCGACAGGTCGAAGGGCGCCCACAGCTCCGCCGAGGCCCCCTTCAGCATCGCCACCTGCGACATCATCGAGACGTCGGCGGGCGCCTGACGGGCGCGGGCCGCCTGTTCGAGCTGGACCAGCCACGCCTCGCCGGTCGGCTCGGCGATGGCCTCCACCGTGATGCCGGTGGCCTTAGAGAATTCCGGGAAGATGTGCTTTTCGAAGGATTCCTTGAAGTAGCCGCCGTAGACGCCGACCTTCAGCGTCTTTGACTGGGCGCGGACGATGTTCGGAAAGCCGATGGCGGCCACCGTGGCCAGCGTGCCCGCTCCGGCCAGGACGGCGCGGCGGTCGATACCGCCGGTCAAGGCGGCGTGAAGTCCCTGCTTACCCGTCGTCTCGTTCATGGATGCGACCTTTCCTTGCGGACGAGCTTATCTGTTCGTGAGGCCAGCATTGCGGCCTGCGGTCATTAGACGCCCGGCGCCGTTGCCCGAAAATCAGAAAGTTTTGTATCTTACTTCGATCCGGGCCGAAGTATCGGGCGTGCCGGACCCGGCGGGCGGGGCAGGGGAGGGCGGGCGTCGTGGCGATGATTCAGCTGGAAACCGTGGATCTGCGCCTGTTGCGGTTGTTCATGACCATCGTCGAGGCCGGCGGATTCAGTGCGGCACAGAGCGAACTGAACCTGTCGCTGTCCACCATCTCCACCCATTTCGCCGATCTGGAGACGCGGCTGGGCCTGCGGCTGTGCCGGCGGGGACGCTCGGGATTCCAGCTCACCCCGGAGGGGCAGGCGGTCTATGACGAGGCGCGGCGCGTGTTCGACACGCTGGAGCGTTTCCGCGGGCGGGTGCGCGGCCTGCGCGAGCGGCTGACCGGCACGCTGGCGGTCGGGCTGGTGGACAACACGCTGACCGACCCGCGCGCCCCGCTGGAACGCGTCTTCGCCCGCTTCACCGAGGCGGCGCCGGAGGTCTCGCTGATCATCAACGTGCGCCCGCCGAACGAGCTTCTGCGCGATGTCATCGGCGGGCAGTTGCAGCTCGCCATCGCCAGCTTCCCGCGCATCGTGCCCAGCCTGTCCTACCAGGACCTCTACAACGAGACGATCCACTTTTGCGTGGCGGACGGACACCCGCTGTACACTCTGCCGGATGAGGCCATCGATCTGGACGAAATCCGCCGCTACCGGCTGGTCGCGCGCAGCTATTGGGGATCGCGCGACCTGAAGATCTTCGCCATTTCGACGCCCAAGGCGACGGTCAGCGACATGGAGGGGGCGGCGCGGCTGATCCTGTCCGGTGCCTACGCCGGCTATCTGCCGGACCATTACGCGGCCCCCTACATCAAGGCCGGCCGGCTGCGGGTGCTGCTCCCCAAGGTCCTGTCCTATCAGGCGCCGTTCCAGGTGGCCTACGACGCAAACCGTTCCAAGAGCCCCGTGGTGGACCTGTTCATCGCCCTCACCCGCGAGGAGATGACCGCGCCGGAGTTCCGGAGCGCTTCCGTCGTCCGACCGGCCTGATCGTGCGTCGTTGCGGCAAGACGGGCGGCGATGTGTAAAGCAACCTTGACAGCGGCGCGGCGCCGTATGTAAAGCTTCCTTGTCATTGGGCGGCATGGAAGGGGCGGGGGGATGTTCAGCATCAAGCGCTACGGCGTCGAATTGTCCGGGGCTCTGGCTCTCTACGCGGCGCTTCTGCTCGGTGCCAACGCGGCGGATCGGTTGCTCCAACCGGAAGGCGCGATGAAAATCGCGCTCGCGCTTCTGCCGATCCTTGGCACGGTCGCCGTCGCCTGGACGGTTTTGCGGGGGCTGCGGCGAATGGATGAGCTTCAGCGCCGCATCCAGTTCGACGCGATCGCCCTCTCCTTCACGGGTACGGCGCTGGCAACTTTCGCCTGGGGCTTTGCGGAGGATGCCGGCGCGCCGGAACTGCGGGCGTTCCATGTTTGGCCGCTCATGGCGGTGCTGTGGGTCGTCGGGGTGTGCATTGCCCAGTGGCGCTACCGATGAGAAACGCGGTGAAAGACATCCGCACGGCCCGCGGCTGGAGCCAGAGTGAGCTGGCGGAGCGCCTTCAGGTGTCCCGCCAGACGGTCAATTCGATCGAGAACGGGCGCTACGACCCCAGCCTTCCGCTGGCCTTCGCCATTGCCCGGACGTTCGGCCTGACCATCGAGCAGATCTTCTTCCCCTGAAGGATGTCCGGTCCGGAATCCACCGGTTCCGTCAGATGTGATACTCCGGCTCCGGCACCGTCTGGTCCATGGCGAGCGCCGGCACCGTGTCGCGGCACCAGCCGACGATCCGCGCCGGGACGCCGACCACCGTGGCGCAGGGCGGCACGTCCTTCAGCACTACGCTGCCGGCCCCGACCTTGGCGCGGCTGCCGATCTCGATGTTGCCCAGGATCTTGGCGCCGGCCGACAGCAGGACGCCGTCGCGGACCTTCGGATGGCGGTCGCCATGCTCCTTGCCGGTGCCGCCCAGCGTGACCTCCTGAAGGATCGAGACGTCGTTGCCGACCACCGCGGTCTCGCCGATCACCACGCCGGTGCCGTGGTCGATGAAGACGCCGCGCCCGACCGGGACCGCCGGGTGGATGTCCACCGCGAACACCTCCGACACCCGGCTTTGCAGGAAGTGGGCGAGGTCGCGCCGCTCGCGCCGCCACAGCCAGTGGCCGATGCGGTGCCATTCCAGCGCATGGAAGCCCTTGTAGTAGAGGAAGGGCGTCAGGCAATTGTCGGCCGCCGGGTCGCGTGTGCAGATGGCCTGGAGGTCGGAGCAGGCCTCCTCCACGATGCAGGGCGCGTCGGCGACCGCCGAGCGCACGAGCATGGCGAGCTGGTCGGCGGAAATGTAGGAATCGCCCAGCTTGCGCGCGAGCAGGCTGCCCAGAGCCGACGGGAAGTCATGGTGCAGCAGGATGGCGGTGTCGATGAAGGGGCGCAGCCACGGCTCCTTCACGACGACATTCTCCGCCTCGGCGCGCAGCATCGCCCACATGCCGTTGACGCCCTCCAGAAACGGGGATTCCGGGCGGTCGCGTTCCGTGAGGTTCCGATCCTTGAAGCCCTGTTCCTTAAAGCAGGGGGCGACGATGTGATTCATGGCGCGCTTGTCCTGGTGTTCCCGACCGGTCCGGACGCCGGTCCGGTCATGGGGCCTTCAACAGGCCGGACGGGAGCCTAGCACGCCGCTTTCCGGAAGGGGAGCCATGTCGTGGGAAATGAAGGGTCACCACGAATTTTTGCACATTTTCATACTGTGAAAATAGCTTGCACACTCTGACAGGTCTAACCGCGCCGGCGGACGGGCTTATCAAATGATCGCATCGTCGCCGACGACCGTCATGACGAATGGGGCGTCCAGCGAGCGTGCGACATGACGCTGGAATCCATCACCCCGCTCGGCAATCATGCTGCCCGCCCTGTCCAAATGCTCAGTTCGGCCAGACCAGCCGGAGATGGATGAGCGCCGCGGCCTTTGTATCATGCCTTGGGATACGACCCATGAGACGAATTTTCAAGCTCGCAAGCCTTCTTGTCGTTTCGCTCATCGTCGCGGTCGCAGCTTACGGTGGAAAAGGATACTGGGACGCTCTATCGGATGCTCCGCACTTGCGTCAGCGCGCCGACGATCTGATCGCCCAAGGCTTGGGAGGAGATTCGCTCGGCGCGGACCATCTAGCGATGTTGCTGAACGTTGAGGACCCGAATTTCTTTGATCACGCCGGGGTGGATTTCTCGACCCCTGGCGCCGGAGCGACGACGATCACGCAATCGGCATCCAAGCGCCTTGCTTTCAAAAATTTTCGACCGGGTGTCGGGAAGATACGGCAAACCGGGTACGCGATGGGTCTGGAACGCCGCCTCTCCAAGGACCAGATCCTCGCCCTTTGGCTCGACACGCTGGAGATGGGCGAGGGGCCGGAAGGCTGGGTGACCGGCTTCCATAAGGCAAGCTCAGCCATCTATGGGCGGCCTCCGGCTGCGTTGAGCGGTGCGGAGTTTGCCCGATTGGTCGCCGTTCTCATCTCACCGGCGTCCTTCACGCTTCGTGACGATGACGTTGCGCTCACCGAGCGTGTCAGGCGGATCGAACGTTTGGTGGCAGGAGCGTGTGTTCCCGAAGGGCATGGGGACGTTTGGCTCGAAGGGTGCCGACAGCCTCCCGGCAGCTGATTGGGTACATTCGAGCCGTCATCCAGAGCATCCCTGTGGGCAACAATGTGCAGCGCAAGTTCAACTCGCATATTTTCCATAAGACTCCTTATGGGATTTCTCTGCCGGGCGATGTGGACTCCATCCCGAAATCCAGCACCTGTATCCGTACATAAGCTTGCCGGCTTCAGGGGTCAGCCCGCTCCTTCCGTTGAACCGGGAAAAGACGAACCCGCGCCTACGTCGGCCAGCCTGTTCTCGACGCAGTTCCGATCCCCCAGCGCAACTGCGGCAAGGTCATGGGCCACGCGGGCCATGACCGGCCCCCAGTCGCCGGGCGAGTCCTGCCGGTAGAGGCGCATTGTCGGGTACCAGGGGCTGTCGCTGCGCCCGCGGAACCAGCGCCAGCAGGCGTCGGCGCGCGACAGCATCCACACCGGACGCCCTGTTCCCGCCGCAAGGTGGGCGACCGACGTGTCCACGGTGATGACGAGGTCGAGATGCGCCGCGATGGCCGCGGTGTCGGCGAAGTCGGTCACATCCGCCATGGGGTCGGTGAGCAGACCCGCCGCGATGGCCGCCCGCGCCTGCTCCGCCGCGTTTCCGACCTGGAGGCTGACGGCCTCGATCCCCGGCACGGACAGCAGCGGTTCGATCAGGGCGAAGGGCACGCTGCGGCGGCGGTCCATCGCGTGGGAGGTGGGGTCGTGGCGCCGCGGATTGCCCGACCAGACGAAACCAACGCGCAACGGGCGTTTCCCGGCAAATTCCCCGCTCCGGTTCCAGCCGAGCCGCCCCGCCCACCCCGCCGCCAGTTCGGGGGACGGCGTGATGTAGGGCTCGCCGGAGGGTATTCCGTCGATGCGCGTGCCGAAGGCGAAGGGCAGGCTCATCAGAGGGCAGCACAGGTCGAAACGCGGCAATGCCGCCGCGTCTTCGTAAGTGGCCAAACGGTCGATGCCCCGCACCGAGGCCAGCAGACGGCGCAGCTCCGGCTGGACGATCAGCAGCACCCGCGCGCCGCGATCGGCCAGCAGCGGCGCATAGCGGACAAATTGCAGGGTGTCGCCCAGGCCCTGCTCGTAATAGAGGAGGATGGTCTTGCCAGCGATGTCCTCGCCCCGCCACAGCGGCTTGCCGGACACCGCCGCGGATTGGCCGGTGTAGTCCCAGCGCCGTTCGTAAAGCGCCAGCCCCTCTTCGAATTCGCCGAGCGCCAGCTTCAGCACCGCCAGCTCGCAGACCGGGTGCGGATGGTCCGGGCGCAGGGACTTGGCGGTTTCCAGCGCCGTTTCCGCCTCGTCGAACTGGCCAGCGTCGCGCAGCGCAATTCCCAGATTCAGAAGCGTCTCGAAATGCACCGGGTCGAGGGCGGCGGCGCGTCTCAGCCAGGACACGGCCTCATCAATCCGGCCATCGGCGGCCAAGGCGGAGCCGAGATTGCCCGGAACGCCGCGCGCCGCCGGCTCCAGCGCCAGGGCGCGGGCGAAATGACGGATGGCCTCGTCATAGCGACCGGCGGCCTTCAGCGCCGCGCCCAGATTCCCGAGGAAGTCGGTGTTCAGCCCATCCCGCGCCACAGCGGCGCCGATCAGCGCGACGGCTTCGCCATGACGGCCCTGTTGGCCGGCGACGATGCCCAGCAGGTGCACGGCGTGGGCCTGCTCCGGATCGGCGTCCAGGATGCGCTGGTAGATGATCGCCGCCTCGTCCAGCCGTCCGGCCTGATGGTGGTCGATGGCGACCGTGTAGGCTTCCTCGATCGTCGCCATGCCCCCGCACCCCGCACTGAAATCATCAAACGGGAAATCGTCGAACGGACCCGCCTTGCAGTAAACCGGAACCGGCGCGGCGCGCAAGCGTCCGCCTGCGTTACGCGCCTTCCTTCTCCGGCGTGGCGGGAGGCAGGCGGATGACGAAGCGCGTCCCCTCCGCTCCCACCTCTTCCTCCTCCAAACTGATGGTGCCGCCGAGCTGGCTAACAGTGTTGTGCACGATGTGCAGGCCGAGCCCGGCGTGGCCCCGGTCGCGGCGCGTGGTGAAGAAGGGATCGAAGATGCGCGGCCGCAGCGCCACCGGGATGCCCCGCCCGTCGTCGGCGACGGCCAGTTCCACGACGTCCGCCGCGGCCCGGCGGGCAACGACCGTCACGGTGCCGCTCCGCCTTTCGCCCTCTTGCCTATCCGTCCCCTCCCCGTCCGCGAAGCCGTGGTTGACCGCGTTCAGCAGCAGGTGCGAGACGATCTGCGCGATGGCCTGCGGGTAGCCGTCCATCATCAGTCCCGGCGGACAGTCCACGACAATCCGGTGTTCCGCCGGTTCCCAGAAGGGTCCCAGCGCCTCGACCGCCTGCATGAGGCAGAGGCGGAGGTCGAAGCGTCTGCGCATCTCCCCCGCCGGGTCCATCGCCAACTCCTTGAAGCGCTGCACCAGTTCCGCCGCGCGGACGGTGTTGTTGACCAGCAGCTCGGACACGTCGCCCATGTCGGTCAGGAAGCGTTCCAACTCGCGGCGGCGCAGTTGGCCGGAATCGAGAAGACGCTTCATCTTCGGCACCTTCTCGTGGATCAGGGTCGACGTGGTGAGGGTGATCCCAAGCGGCGTGTTGATCTCGTGCGCCACCCCGGCCACCATTTGGCCCAGCGCGGCCAGCTTCTCCGCCTGCACCAGATGGGCCTGGGTCCGCCGCAGTTCCGCCAGGGTGGAGTCCGCCTGTTCCTTGGCGCGGCGCAACTCGTCCTCGCGGCGGTTGATTTCGGCGGCGAAGTGGTGGACGGCGCGGGCCATGTCACCCAGCTCGTCGCGCCGATCCAGGTCGCTCACCTGCCCATCGCTCGGGTCGTGGGCCAGTCGCCGGGTGGCGTCCTGAAGCCGGCGCAGGGGCCGCGTAATGCCGCCGGCCACCAGAAGCGCCGCCCCGGCGGCAAACAGCAGGCCGATGGTCGCGCCGATGAGCAGGGTGGAGCGCAGCAGGCCGGCGCTTCGCACCGCGCTGTCCTGGAACAGGTCGTTCAGGTGGCGGGCGGTGTTCATCACCGCGGCGGCGTCCATGTCCATCGCGGCGATGGCGCCGTTCTGGCGGGCGAGCCCGTCGGTGGCGCGCTCCAGCCCGTCGCGCCAGGCGGTGATGGCGGCCAGCATCTCGTCCTGGATCAGCGGGGAGATGGGGAGTCCGACCACCCGGTCGCGCAGCCGCCCGCTGTCGGCCGCGACATCGCGCAGCCCGCGCGTATCGCGCCGCTCCAGTGCCCTCAGGGTCCGTCCGCTCAGCGACAGGGCCGTCATGGCGACGGTCTGGGTTTCCTGCTCCATGGCGTGGGCCGAAACGGTGCGGCGCAGAAGTTCCGCCACCTCGGCCTGGACGGCACCATGGCCGGTGCCGGTGATGTCCAGCACCCGTTGGGCGACGGCGTCATAACGTGGCGCCAGCTCCGGCAGCGTCCACCGGTCCAAACGCTCGGCGCGCAACCGCGTCAGTTCGGCAAGGGCCGTCCCATAGACGTCGTCGGCAGCGGCGGGCACGCCGTCCCGCCCCGTCCCCTCGCCTGCCCGGGCAAGCGACGCGGCAAGACGGTCCGCGATGCACTCCACCCGGTCCAGCGACGGTGCCAAGCTATCAAACCGCGGCTGCGCTTCGGGCGGCGCATACGAATCGGTGATGGCCGCCGCATCCTTTGCGGCCAGCCGTGCGCGCAGCACCGCTTCCCGCAGGTCGTGCAGGCCGTCCACCACGGTACGGCTGGCCAGCAACTGCCGGTCGACCTCGGCCAGGGAGGCGACGAGCGTGGTGTTGGCGGCGTGCTGCCGCTGGCGCGCCTGTTCGGCCAGGGCGAGCAGCCGAGCTTCCTGTTCCGCCATGCCGCGGGCGCGGGCGTCGCCGAAGGCGATGGCGTCCACCAACTCCTCCAACCGGGCGGCGTGGCGGTCCGAGGCGCGGCGGGCGGTGTCGACCGCGTCGGCCTGGGCACCCCGGTCCGCCAGCCCGCCCAGAGCCTCCAGCGCTTCCCGGGCGCCGTGAGTGGCGCGGCGGAAGGTGACCTCATGGGGCAGGCGGCCTTCGGGAGTGGAGTGGATGAAGTCGTTGCGGGCCGCGGTGGCGGCGATCATCTCACGATAGACGGTGCCGGCCAGGACCGCGGCTTCGCGCGAGCGGCCGGAGCGCTCCAGCAAAATCCAGGCGGACACCGCGATCAGCGCCGCGATGACCACTGGGATTCCACCCACCGTCGCTATGCGATACGAGATCCTCATCACGCTCCGCCGGCTGCCGTTCCTCCGAGCGGCTGCGAAGCAGGCCGGTGGCGGAACACCGCAAAGCTAGCGATAGCACTCTGGAGTTGTCGAGTTCTTTCAATTTTGGCGAAAATTAAAACTAATTTGTGGCATGGCCGGCTATCAGCGGCTGTGGTGATTCCAGGTCGTCAGCGGCCAGCCCCGCTGGGCGCGGGGCTGGTCGAGGTTGGGGCCGCCGTGTCGAGAGCCGGCGCCGCGGCGGGATCCGCCTCAACACGGCGCTTCAGGATCATCAGGCCGAGCGTCGTGACAATGGTCCCGGCGACGATGGCCAGGACATAGGGGCCAAGCGGCGCCACCGCGTTGGGAATAGCCAGCACGAAGACGCCGCCGTGCGGCGCCCGCAGGCCGCAGCCGAACCACATCGACAGGGCGCCGGCCACCGCCGACCCGGCCATGGCCGCGGGGATGACGCGCAGCGGGTCCTTGGCGGCGAAGGGAATCGCCCCTTCCGTGATGAAGGCGAGGCCGAGCACGCCGGCGGCCTTCCCCGCCTCGCGCTCCTGCATTGTGAAGCGGCTGGGCACGACCATGGTGGCGAGCGCCAGCCCGAGCGGCGGCGTCATGCCCGCGGCCATCACCGCGGCCATCGGCGTGTAGGTGTTGGAGGCCAGAAGCCCGACGGCGAAGGTGTAGGCCGCCTTGTTGACCGGCCCGCCCATGTCCAGCGCCATCATGGCGCCGAGCAGCGCACCCAGCGCCACCGCGTTGGCGCCGGTCATGCCCTGCAGGAAGGCGGTCAGCCCGTTCATGATCGCGGCGACCGGCGTGCCGATGACGTAGACCATCAGCAGACCGACCGCCAGCGTGCCCAGAAGCGGGATGATCAGCACCGGCTTCAGCCCCTCCAGGTTCTGCGGCAGCCGGATGGTGTCGCGCAGCCAGCGGGCGATGTAGCCGGCCAGGAAACCCGCCACGATGCCGCCCAGAAAACCGGCACCGATCTTGGCCGCCAGCATCCCGCCGATAAAGCCGGGGGCGAGGCCGGGCCGGTCGGCGATGGAATAGGCGATGTAGCCGGCCAGCACCGGCACCATCAACCCGAAGGCCGCCTCTCCGCCGATCTGCATCAGCGCTGCCGGCAGGGTTCCCGGCTCCTTGAAGGCCTCGATGCCGAAGACGAAGGACAGGGCGATGATCAGGCCACCGGCCACCACGAGGGGCAGCATGAAGGACACGCCGGTCAGCAGATGCTTGTAGGGGCCGGACTGCGCCTCCTTCTGCCGCGCCTTGGCCCCCGACACCGCGTCGGCGTAGGCGGGCGCGGCGGCGCTTCCCGCCGCGGTCGGGGCCGGCAGGGCGAGCGCCTCGTCGATCACGCGGGCGGGCTGTTTCAGCGCCTCCCCCACCGAGGTCTTCAGCAGGCGCTTGCCGGCGAAACGGTCGGTGGCGACGTGGGTGTCGGCGCCGATGATGACGGCCTCGGCCTCGGCGATCTCCTCCTCCGTCAGCGCGTTCTTCGCACCGACCGAGCCCTGGGTTTCGACCTTGATGCGGTAACCCTTGGCCTGGGCGGCCTGTTTCAGCGCCTCCGCCGCCATGAAGGTGTGGGCGATCCCCGTCGGGCAGGCGGTGATGGCGACCAGCAGGCCGGGACTGCGCACCACGGTGGGAGCCGTTTTCGGGGCTGTCTGCGGAGGGGCGGATGTGGGCTGCTGCGGCCCGGGGACATCGGCCAAGGCGTTGCCGATCACCGATTTGGTGTCGCGGATGGCGGCGGCGGTGGAGGTGCGCAGGATCGGCTTGCCGGCGAAGCGGGAATCGTCCACGGCGATGTCGGTGGCCAGGATCACCGCGTCGGCCGCCGCGATGTCGGCGGCGGAAAGCGGCGTCTGCACGCCGTTCGACCCCTGGGTCTCCACCGCGATGGCGTGGCCCATCAGCGCGGCGGTGCGGCGCAGCGCCTCGGCTGCCATGACGGTGTGGGCGATCCCCGTCGGGCAGGCGGTCACAGCCACGAGCTTTGCCATCGCGATCCCTCCGGCGCTGAATGCCTTACAATTCCTCCACCCGAACGGCCCGCATCAGCTCGGCGAGGCGCTCCGGCGGCGGCAGTTCGGGGCCGAGGCGGGACAGCGTGCCGGCGGCGAAAGCGGTGCCGCGCCGCGCGCAGTCCTCAAGCCCCACACCGGCCAGCCGGGCGGCGACGACCCCGGCGACCATGGCGTCCCCGGCGCCGACCGTGCTGGCGACCTCGACGGGCGGCGGCACGGCGAGCAGCGCGCGGCCGCCCTCCACGAAGACGGCGCCCTCGGCGCCCAGCGACACGACGACGAGCGCGATGCCGGACTCCGACAGCTCGCGCGCCGCGCACACCACCTCGGCCCGATCCTTCAGCGGGCGGCCCAGCAGTTCAGCCAGCTCCGCAGCGTTCGGCTTCACCATGTCGGGGTGGGCGGCCACGGCGTGGCGCAACGGCGGGCCGCTGGTGTCCACCACCACGAAGGCGCCACGCCGGTGCAGGGCGGTGACCATCTCGGCGTAAGCGGTGTCCGGCACGCCCGCCGGCACGCTGCCCGACAGAACGAAGATTGGATTGGCGGCGGCGAGATCATCCACCACGGTCAGCAGCCCCTGCCAGCTTTCCGCCGGGACATGCAGACCCGGCAGGTTGATGTCGGTGACGGAGCGGCCCTCGCGGTCCACCAGCTTGATGTTCACCCGGCTGCGGCCGGCCAAGCGCAGGCAGCGGTCGCGGATACCGCGGCGGCGGAACAGCGCGTCGAAGACGGCTGTGTTCTCCTCACCGAGGAAGCCGGTGGCGGTGACGGGTGTGGCGCCGCCGGCCAGGGACGCGCCGGCCAGGAAGGCGGCGACGTTGATGCCCTTGCCGCCCGCGGTCCGCGTCTCGGCGACCGCCCGGTTGACCGCACCGGCGGCGAAGCCCGGCACGTCCAGCGTCTGGTCGATGGCGGCGTTCAGTGTCACGGTAACGACACCGGCACGTAAGTTGGATGGTGGGGTCATGACACGCCTCCGGCGTCGGCGAAACGTTGACGGACCAGAGCCCTCACCTCCGCCGCGTCGGCGCAGTCCAGCGCCTCGCGGGCGGTGCGCTCGGCATCGGCCATGGCGATGGCGCGCAGCCGCGCCTTGACCGAGGGAACGGCGGGAATGGCCACGCTCAACTCCGTGACGCCCAGGCCGGACAGCAGCACCGCTCCCGCCGGGTCGCCGGCCACCCCGCCGCAGGCGCCGACCCAGATTCCGGCGCGGCGGGCGGCGTCCACTGTGCGCTCCACCATGCGCAGGACGGCGGGGTGCAGCCCGTCGGCCTGCGGGGCCAGCACCGGGTGCAGCCGGTCCATCGCCAGTACATACTGCGTCAGGTCGTTGGTGCCGATGGAGAAGAAGGACACCTCCCGGGCCAGCCGGTCGGCCATCATCACGGCGGACGGTACCTCGATCATGATGCCAAGCTCGACCCGCGGCACGTCCAGCTCGCGCCGCACCGCCTCGGTGATCGCCTTGGCGCGCTCCAGCTCCGCCGGGGTGGCGATCATCGGGTACATGATGCGCACCGGCCCCTCCACGGAGGCGCGCAGCATGGCGCGGAGCTGGGTGCGGAACAGGTCCTCCCGCTCGAAGCACAGGCGGATGCCGCGCACGCCCAGGAAGGGGTTGCCCTCCGCCGGCATGCGCAGGTAGGGGACGTTCTTGTCGCCGCCGATGTCCAGCGTGCGCAGGATGATCGGCAGCCCGTTCATCGCCCGCACCATGGTCCGGTAGGCGGCGAACTGCTCCTCCTCGTCCGGCGGCAGGTCGCGCTGGAGGAACAGGAACTCGGTGCGCATCAGCCCGACGCCCTCGCCGCCCGCCTCCACGGCCTGCACCGCCTCCGCCGGGTCGGAGATGTTGGCGGCGACCTCGACGCGCCGTCCGTCCGTGGTGATGGCCGGCTTGTAACGGTCGAGCCGCTCGGCCTCCCGCCGCTCGCCCACCTTGATCCGGGCCTCGGCGGCGCGACCGCGGTCGCGCTCGCTGGGGTCGGCGACCAGAACCCCGCCATCGCCGTCGAGGATCGCCGCGCGCCCGTTCTCCAGGTCCAGCACCGACGGCCCGGCGGCGACGACCGCGGGGATGTCCAGCGAGCGCGCGATGATCGCCGTGTGGGAGGTTGCGCCGCCCCCCGCCGTGCACAGCCCCAGCACCTTGGCCGGGTCGAGCTTCGCCGTGTCGGACGGCTCCAGATCCTCGGCCAGCAGGATGACGGGGTGGTCCGGCAGAGCCGCCATGGTCTCCGTCACCACGGCGAGCAGGCGCAGCACCCGACGCCCGACGTCGCTGAGGTCGGCGGCCCGCCCGGCCAGCAGCGGGTCGGCGAGCTGGGCCAGCGTGCCGGCGCGCTCCTCATAGACCGCACGCCACGCCCAGCCGGCGCTCTTGCCCCGGTCGATCAGGGCGTGGGCTTCGGCAACCATCTCCGGGTCATCGAGAAGCTCCTGATGCGCCTTGAAGATGGCCGCCTTGGCGGCGCCGGCCTTCTTCCAGAACGCCTCGTGCAGGTTGCGCAGATCGGCGGCGGCGGCGGCGAGCGCTTGGTCCAACCGCCGGTGCTGCGCCTCGGGATCGGGGGCGGCCTCGGCGACCGTCAGTTCCTCCCGCTGGAACTTCCAGACCGGGCCGGTGGAGATGCCTGGGGAGGCGGAGATGCCGGCGATCACCCGCCCGTCATAGTCGAGGTCGGCCGGGACCGCCCGTGGGATTGCCTCCTCCGCAGGTGCCGCCGCAGTGACAGGTTCGTCCAACCCCGCGCCGAAGGCGGCGCGGATGGCCTGGAGCGCCGCCCCGGCGTCCTCGCCCGACGCGGTGATGGTCAGCGGTTGGCCGCCCGACGCACCGAGCCGCAGCAAGGAAATCAGGCTCTTGGCGTTGGCCGTGGTGCCGTCGTGCCGGACGGCGATCTCCGCGCGGAAGCGCTTGGCGACCTCGACCAGCGCCGTCGCCGGGCGGGCGTGCAGGCCATGGGGCGATGGGGCGGTGACCGCTATGCTGTCCCCATCGATGGGAACCGCGACCGGCTCACTCACGGGTGCGGCGGGCGCCTCGCCGTTCAGCACGGCCATGATGGCGCGCGGGTCACGGGTGGTGCCCAGCCGCGCGGCCTCCGTGGGGTCGCCCAGCACGCCGGTCAGCCGTTGCAGGACGGCGATGTGCTCGTCCGACTTGGCGGCGATGCCGACGACCAGCCGTGCCGGTTCCCCGCCTCCCCAATCGACGCCCTGGGGGAACTGGACGACCACCACGCCGGTCCGCCGCACCAGATCGCGCGCTTCGGGAAGCCCGTGGGGGATGGCGATGCCGCTGCCGAGATAGGTGCCGGACACCGCCTCGCGGCCCAGCATGCTGTCGATGTAGCCAGGGTCGATCAGGCCGCAGTCAACCATCGCCCGCCCGGCGATGCGGATGGCCTCCGTCTTGTCCGGCGCCGAGAGCCCAAGGTGCACCTGCGATTCGGAGACCTGAAGCATCGCTCGTCCTCCCCCAGCGCAGAAAAGTCCGGGCGCGGGGCCGGACTCATCCTTAGAGGAGGATAACGCGTCAGTCGCAGCGCCGTTCCGGGACAGATTCGCGCAGGGTGCCGCCGTCGCCGCGCGTGTGGGCCAGCATCCCGGTGACGCGGGCGACCAGTGCGGTGGTCTCGAAAGGCTTCTGAAGCACCTCGCAGCCCGGTTCCAGGATGCCGGTGCCGAGCGTGGCGTCGTAAGCGTAGCCGGTCATGAACAGCACCCCCAGCTCGGGCCGCCGCTCATGCACCGCCTCGGCCAGCTGCCGCCCGTTCATGCCGGGAAGCCCCACGTCGGTCACCACCAGATCGGCGCGCAGGCCGCCGTCCAGCAGCTCCAAAGCCTCCGCCCCGTCCGATGCCTCGACCACGTCCAGACCGGCGTCCTCCAGCGCCTGCACCGCGACCATGCGGACCAGCGCCTCGTCCTCCACCAGCAGCACGGTTCCGGCGGTGCCGTCCACCGCGCCGTTTGCGATGGGCGCCGCGGCGGTCCCCGGCGGCAGACCGGCGCCATCCTCCCCGTCGCAGCGCGGCAGGTAGAGGCGCACGGCGGTGCCCCGCCCGGCCTCGCTGTCGATGCGCACCAGCCCGTGGGACTGGCTGACGAAGCCGTAGACCTGCGACAGACCCAGCCCGGTCCCCTGCCCGATCGGCTTGGTGGTGAAGAACGGGTCGAAGGCACGCTTGATGATGTCGGGCGGCATGCCCATGCCGGTGTCGGCGACGGTCAGGACCACATAATCGCCGGGGGCAGCGCCGGAGACGTCGCCCGCCACGTCGGTCGCCGTCAGCTGGGCGTTGGCGGCGGTGATGGTGATGCGCCCGCCGTCCGGCATGGCGTCGCGGGCGTTCACCACCAGATTCAGCAGCGCGATCTCCAGTTGGTTGGAATCGCACCAGGCCGCCCATACGTCCGGCGGGCAGTCGGTCGCGATGGACACCTGCTCGCCCACCGTGCGGCGCAGCAGGTCCTCCATACCCTCGACCAGCACGCAGGGCTCCGTCGCGTCGGGGCGCAGCGGCTGCCGCCGGGCGAAGGCGAGAAGGCGCTGCGTCAGCCCGGCGGCGCGGGTCGCCCCGACCTTGGCATGGGTGGCGTAGTCGCGCAGGTCCGCCCGCTCCGCCGTGTCCAGCCGGGACAGCAGCAGGTCGAGATTGCCGGAGATCGCCGTCAGCAGGTTGTTGAAGTCGTGGGCGATGCCGCCGGTGAGCTGGCCCAGCGCGTCCATCTTCTGGGAATGGCGCAGCGCCTCCTCGGCCCGCTCGCGCTCCGCCTCGGCGCGCAGGCGGGCGGAGACGTCGACCACCGCGGCCATGGTGCGCAGAAAAGCGCCCCACCCGTCCCGCTCGATCCGGGCGGACACCAGCACGTCGGCGACCTCCCCCGACCGCTTGACCAGCCGGTAGGGCATGTCCTGGAAGGCGCCGAGCCGCAGCAGCTCCGGCCAGCGGTTCTCCCGATGCTCCCGCGCGACGTCCGGCGGCATGAACTCCGTGATGTTGCGGCCGAGCACCTGGCCCCGGCTCTCATAGCCCATGAATTCCAGCCAGCGGTCGCTGACGCTCAGCAGCCGTCCCTCGGCGTCCAAGGAGTGCAGCGGCACCGGGGTCTTGGCGTAGAGCGCGCTGAGGTCGGCCTGGGCGCGCTGCCGCTCCGCCACCTCGCCCAGCAGCCGGCGGTTGGCGGCCACCAGCTCCGCCGTGCGCTCGGCCACCTGCCGCTCCAGATCCTCGCGGGCGTCGGCCTGGGCGGCGCGGGCCTTCACCGCGTCGTCGATGTCGGTACAGGTGCCGAACCAGCGGGTGATCCGCCCGTCCCCGTCGCGCAGGGGCACCGCCCGCCCCAGGAACCAGCGGTACCGGCCCCCGGCCTCGCGCAGCCGGTACTCGACCTCGTAGGAGTTGCCCGACCGCACCGCGGCGGTCCACAGGGCGGCGGTCCGCGCCCGGTCGTCCGGATGGACCACATCCATCCAGGCCGCGCCGGTCATCGCCTCCGGCCGGGTGCCGGTGTAGGAGAACCAATGCAGGTTGTAGTAATCGGGGAGTCCGTTCGGTGGGGTTGACCAGACGAGTTGCGGCATGCTTTCCGCGATGGCGCGGAACTTGGCCTCGCTGTCGCGCAGCGCGATTTCCGAGGCGCGGCGGTCGGTGATGTCGCGCACCACCACCGAATAGGCGGCCGGCGCACCCGTGGCATCGCGCGCCACGGTCAGCACGGTGGAACCGAAGAAGCGCCGCCCGTCGCGCGCCGCATGGATCCATTCGCCCTCGCAGCGCTCCTTTTCCGCCACCCCCGCCAGCAGGCCGCGGATGTTCTCCGCGCAGCGCTCCTCCGGTGCGAAGAGCAGGGACAGCGGACGGCCCAGCGCCTCCTCCTCGGTGTGGCCGAACAGGCGGCGGCTGCCCTCGTTCCACGAGGTGATGCGGCCCTCCAGGTCCAACGTGACAATGGCGTAGTCGCGGATGTCGTCGATGGCCTGCCGCAGCCGGTGCAGATTTTCCTCGGCCAGCCGCCGCTCGGCCAGGGTGCGCGCCTCGACGATCGCTCGCTCCACCGCGGCGGGCAGATGGGCCAGCCGCTGCTTCAGCACATAGTCGCGGGCGCCCATCTTCAGGGCCGACACCGCCGTCTCTTCCCCCATCCGCCCGGACAGGAACAGAAAGGGGATTTCCGGAGTGCGGGCCTTGGCGATCTCCAGCGCCTCCAGCCCGTCGAAGTCCGGAAGGAAGAAGTCGGCCAGGATCAGGTCGAAGCGCTGCCCGCCGAGCGCCGCCTCGAAGGTCGCGCGGGTGTCCACGCGGGTCACGTCGCAGGAGATTCCCGCCTTCCTCAGGCGCGCGCAAGCCAGCTCGCAGTCCAGCGGGCTGTCTTCCAGATGCAGGATGGTCACGGCAGCGGGCATTCCGGCGGGCATTCCTTCAGGCGCCTTTTCCCGCGGGCGGGGTTCCCGCCGGGCGGCGGGCGCAGCCGACCGGGGGTTCGTTCAGGATCGCCCAGAAGGCGCCCAGGTCGCGGATCGCCTGGAAGAAGGCCTTGAAGTCCACCGGCTTCACCACGAAGGCGTTCACCCCCAGCTTGTAGCTGCGCACGAGGTCGCTTTCCTCGCGCGACGCGGTGAGCATCACGATGGGGACGTGCCGGGTTTCCGGATCGTTCTTCACCCGCTCCAGCACCTCCAGCCCGTCGATCTTCGGCAGCTTGAGGTCGAGCAGGACGACGGCGGGAAGCTGGGTCGGCTGCCCCGTCTCCGGATCGCGGCGGGTCAGCATCCGCAGCGCCTCCTCGCCGTCGCGGGCGACGATCACGTCGTTGGCGAGCTGGCATTTCTCCAGAGCCGCCAGGGTCAGTTCCAGGTCCCGCGGGTTGTCTTCGACCAGCAGGATGGGTTTCAGGTCACTCATGTTTCAGGTCACTCATCGAGATCGCGCGGATCCGGTTTCGCCATCCCGGCCTTCGGCAGCGTGAAGTAGAAGATGGCTCCCTTGTCGAGCCGCCCGTCGGCCCAGGTCCGTCCACCATGGCGCTCCACGGCGCGGCGCACGTTGGCCAAGCCGATGCCGATGCCTTCGAACTCCTCGTTGCGGTGCAGCCGCTGGAAAACTCCGAACAGCTTCTTCTCGTAAGCCTGATTGAAGCCGACCCCGTTGTCCCTGACGAAGAAGAGGGTTTCGGTGGGCCGGTCTTCGCAACCCACGGCGATGCGCGCCGGTTCCCGGCCGCGGGAGTATTTGATGGCATTTGACAAAAGATTTTGCAGAACCAGCCGCATCATCACGGGATCGCCGCGCACCGTGGGCAACGGGGCGATGTCCCACTCGATGGCCCGCCCGGCGGTGTCGGGGGCCAGCGTCTCCCGCACCTCCGCCACCAGGGCTTTCATATCCACCGAGACGGGGGTCAGCTCGCTGCGCCCCATCTGGGAGAAGTGCAGCAGATTGTCCACCAATGTGCCGGCGCTGTTGGCCGCGTCCACGATGACGTCCAGATAGCGCTTTCCAGTGGCGCTCAACTGGTCCGACTCCAACTCCTGCAACAGCTCGGCGTAGCCGACGATGTGGCGGAACGGCGCGCGCAGGTCGTGGGAGACGGAGTAGGAGAAGGACTCCAGCTCCTTGTTGGAGCGCGCCAGCTCCCGCGACAGGGCGGCCAGTTCCTCCGCCTTGCGCAGGACGATGCCGATGACGGCATGGCGCAGCGCCGCGGCGGTGTCGCGCTCCGCCGCGGTCCAGGGCAGCGCGCGGTGGCGCACCGTCTCCTTCCAGGTTTCGAAGGAGGCGCGCGGGCTCAACCCCCGCCCGTCGCGGTCGAGCGGCTTGCGCGGGTCACCGCCCCAGCGGACGGTGCGCACCACCTCGGGCCGGAACCACAGCACGTAGCTGGCGTGCAGCTTCGACACGGCGACGGCCAGCAGCCCCGCCGCCTTGCCCTCGAAGTCCGCCGCCGCTGGGTAGAGAGCGGGCAGGCTGTCCGTCTCGAACTGCTCCGGCTCGCCCTGGGCGGCCAGCCAGTCCACAAGGCCGCGCACCTGCTCTTCCGTCGGGGTGTCGCCGACCAGCGTGCAGCGCCGTTCGAAGACGACGGCGGCCCCGCTGGCGTTGGCGAAGCGCAGCAGGTCGTCAGGGTGTTCGGTCAGGCCGGCGATGAAGGGATCGGCCTGGGCCATGGCGGCCAGCAGCCGCGCCTGGATGGACTGCAGGGCGATACGGTGTTCGGCGTCGCGCCGGTCCTCCACCGCGGCGATGCGCACCGACAGGATCTGGGCGATCAGGTCGCAGGCCGAGCGCACGGCGTAGGACACCGCCCTCGGCTCCTGATGGTGGCAGGAGACAAGCCCCCACAAGGCCCCGTGCAGCAGGATCGACACCGACATGGACGAGGCGGTTTCCATGTTCCGCATGTACTGCACATGCACCGGCGACACGCTGCGCAGGACGGAGAAGCTGAGGTCCAACGGCGGCGCCCCTTCGGGGACCAGCGACACCGGGGCGTAGCCGGCGTCGGGGATCAGCCGCTGGCGGTTCAGCCGGTACAGCTCGCGCGCCTGGGTGGGGATGTCGGAGGCGGGAAAGCGCAGGTCCATATAGGAGGGCAACCGCCCGTTCCCGTCCTCCGCCACCACCGTGCCGTGCCAGTCGGCGTCGAAGCGGTAGATCAGCACGCGGTCGAAGCCGGTCAGCGCGCGGACCTCCTGCGCGGCGCAGTTCAGGAGGTCCGCCGGCGCGTTCAACGCGTCCAGCCGCTCCAGCGCCTCGCGCATGCGCGGGTAGACGTGGTCGAGGAGGTCGGTTTCCAGCCCGTCCAGCCGCTCCAGCTCCAGGATCACCACGCTGTTGCCCGCCGCGTCATCGACGGCGTGAGCAAGAAGCTGATGACGGCCGGCACCGGGCAGTTCGGTCATGGCGACCGGCACCGGGCGGGAGGGAACCGGACCAGTGGCGAGGAAGGAGCGGACTGCGGCGGCGATCTGCGGGTGCAGCGCCCGTTCCAGCGGCTGACCCAACGCCTGCGCCAGCGGCAGGGACAGCGCCGGCGCGGCATTCGCGCTGGCTTGGATCAGGATGCCATCGGCGTCGCTTCCAGAGAAGGCCAACAGCATGCCGTGGGGTTGGATGCTGCCGGGGCGATGGATCGGTTCCCGGCTGCAGGCGTCGAGGTCCAAGTCACCAACGGTCATGGCGCTGATCCTCGCGGCAGCGTTCACTCCAAAAACAAAGACAATCCAATAGGTCGCTCCTTAATGCCCTGCTCACCGTCCGGTCTATTCGATGATTTCAGATAATGTCGAATGTTTCGACGTGGCAGGCATCTCTTTGGTTATCAACGGCGGAGGACTGAGGCAATACCACTTCAGAACAAGGGCATAAGAGATTGGTCATATAAAATACCTTTCGTTCCGCGCAACATGGGAAAGGGGGTAGGACAGGATACGGGAGATCGCCCGGAGCGGATCCACGCGGTTGGAACTTTTCGACCGGATCGCGTAAAATTCGCCCCAGGGCTTCGGACGGAACCGGAACGGGTCCGGCGGACGGAAGGCGGGCAGGAGTGCATCGGAACGGAATCGACGCCGCGCGGCTGGGCACCGCGCGCTGCAGCAGCTGCGCCATACGGGACCTCGTCCTGTTCGGCGACTTGCGCGACCAGGATTTCGACCTGATCCACATTCCCATCGACGAGCTGCGCTTCCAGCCCGGCGCCACGCTCTACAGCGCGGGGGACGAGGGCGGCTCCCTGTACACGATCCGCAGCGGGCTGGTGAAGCTGGTTCAGTTCCTTCCCGACGGCACGCAGCGCATCGTCCGGCTGCTCCGCCGGGGCGCCGTGGCCGGGCTGGAGGTGCTGGTCGGCAAGCCCTACGAGCATACCGCCGTCGTGCTTCAGGAGGCCGAGACCTGCCGCCTGCCGCGGGCGGTGGTCGAGCGGCTGAGCAAGGAGACGCCGCGCCTGCATGCCCGCCTGATGGAGCGCTGGTACCAATCCCTGCACCAAGCCGACGAGTGGCTGACCGAGCTGTCCACCGGCAGCGCCCGCCGACGGCTGGCCCGGCTGTTCCTGAAGCTCGCTGCCGATGCTCCAAGCGAGCCGGTCCTGCTGTCGGGCCGCGAGGATCTGGGCGCCATGCTCGGAATCGGCATGGAGACGGCCAGCCGCACCATCGCCGAGTTCAAGCGCGCGGGCTTGGTGGTCGAGCAGGCGCCGAACGTCTTCGTCTGCGACCTGTCCGCGCTGGAGACGGTGGTGCTGGACGGGTAGGCGAGGCTCAACCCCTCGGCACCCCCACCCCCCTTCCGACAAATATCGCCACCCAGCCCCCGTCCGTTTGCGGATTCGCAAAGGCGGCGCCGCGCCGTCTCCCTAGCCTGTAGGGATGGCCCGCCCCCTGCCCCGCCCCTGCCC
This sequence comes from Azospirillum brasilense, assembly GCF_001315015.1. Taxonomy (NCBI): domain Bacteria; kingdom Pseudomonadati; phylum Pseudomonadota; class Alphaproteobacteria; order Rhodospirillales; family Azospirillaceae; genus Azospirillum; species Azospirillum brasilense. The sequence goes on from NZ_CP012917.1 coordinate 476,472, forward strand.
ATTTGTCCGCGGGCCGAACCACGGACGAGCATGATGAGCGTTTCCACCACCGAACCGCAAACCGCCTCCCACACCGCGGAATCCGCGCGCAAGGGCGGCCTCTACGCCAAGCACAACAAGATCTACCCGAAGTCGGTCGCCGGCACCTTCCGCCGGCTGAAATGGCTGACGCTGATCCTTCTGCTCGGCCTCTACTACGTCACCCCCTGGATTCGCTGGGACCGCGGCCCCAACGCGCCGGATCAGGCGGTGCTGGTGGATATGCCGGGCCGCCGCCTGTACTTCTTCTTCATCGAGCTGTGGCCGCAGCAGGTCTATTACCTGACCGGCGCGCTGATCCTGGGGGCCATTGGTCTGTTCCTGGCGACCGCGCTCGCCGGCCGCGTCTGGTGCGGCTACGCCTGTCCGCAAACGGTGTGGAGCGACCTGTTCCTGTGGGTGGAGCGCCGGATCGAGGGTGACCGCGGCGACCGCATCCGCCTGGACCACGCCCCCTGGTCACCGGCCAAGCTGGGGAAGAAGGCGGCCAAGCACGCCGCGTGGCTGCTGATCGCACTGCTGACCGGCGGGGCCTGGGTCTTCTATTTCAACGACGCCCCGACCCTGGCGCTGGAGATGCTGCGGTTCGAGGCGTCCTCGTCCGTGCTGCTGTTCATCGGGCTGTTCACCGCGACCACCTATCTGCTGGCCGGCCACGCGCGCGAGCAGGTTTGCATCTATATGTGCCCCTGGCCGCGCTTCCAGGCGGCGATGCAGGACGAGGAGAGCCTGACCGTCACCTATGAGGACTGGCGGGGCGAGGGCCGCGGCCACCTGAAGCGCTCGCAAAGCTGGGAGGAGCGCAAGGCGAAGGGGCTGGGCGATTGCATCGATTGCGGGGCTTGCGTCCATGTCTGCCCGACCGGGGTGGACATCCGCAACGGCCCGCAGCTCGCCTGCATCGGCTGCGGCCTGTGCGTGGACGCCTGCAACGACGTGATGGCAAGGATCGGGCGGCCCGGCGATCTGGTCCGCTTCGATTCCCTGAACGCCCAGATCGCGCGGGCCAACGGCGCCAAGCCGACGTTCAAGCCGATCCGCCCGCGCACCATCATCTACACGCTGCTGCTGACCGTCGTCGGCGGGATGATGGCCGCCGGGCTGGTGCTGAAGCCGAAGGTCGACGTGAACATCCTGCGCGACCGCGCGCCGCTGTTCGTCACCCTGTCCAACGGCGACATCCAGAACGCCTACACGGTCAAGGTCCTGAACATGACGCGGGCGGCCCAGAGTTACCGCCTGTCCTTCACCGGCCTTCCCGGCGCCGTCCTGTCGGTGGCCGGCGGTGAGGGCGAGGCGGCGGCGGGCTCCGTCCTGGTCCAGGCCGATCCCGACAGTGTGGCGACCCACCGCGTGCTGGTGCGCGTGCCAAAGGAGGCGCTGCGCCAGCCCTCAACCCCCACGGCTTTCGTCGTCACCCGCCAGCCGGACGGGCTGACCGTCCAGCACGAGACCGTCTTCCTCGGTCCCTGATCCCATCCTGTCTCGTCAACGATGGAGAGTGCGCCATGAACTTCGACACCACCACCTACATCGCCCTGGTCGGCGCCCTCAGCGTGTTCGTCGTGACCATCGGCGTCTTCGCCTTCCTGCTAACCCGCAAGGGCAAGTGAAGGCGTCCGATTCGAAAGCGGGCGTCCGATCTCCGGGCGCCCGTTTTCCGTCGGAGGGTGAGGTTGCCTGCCGCGCCGGACCTGTTGCATAACGGCGTTCGGCGGGAGATCCCCCAAGAACGGCGTCGTGAAGGGCCCATCGATGGAAGTGCTGACGTTCTCGCCGGAGGATTTCTCCCATGAGCTTCTGGCGCTGGAGGTCGCTAAGCTCATCAAGGACGAAACGCCCCCGCCCGAGCCGCTCATCTTCCACGCCTACTGGGACGGCGTGCTGAACGAGAAGCACCTCATTTCGGTGAAAAGCTGCCATCTGTTCAACGCGCGCGGCAACGGAAACAGGATCATCGTCTGGACCCAGAACGGCGTCGACAACGATTATTTGAGGGAAATCGGAAAATACGCCGAGATACGCGCCTTTTCCGAGCGTGACGAGTGCCGAGGCACCTTTCTTGAGGGAAACGCTTTCGGGCGGTCGATCGATGCGTCCTTCTATTCCGATATCGTCCGCTACATCCTGCTCTACAAATACGGCGGCGTCTGGTTCGACCTCGATTGCCTGTTCCTGAGAAGCGTCACACCGCTCCTGAACCAGTTTCCCGGCAAGATCCTGGCCTACCGATGGGAGCGGCAGAACTATCCCAACGGCGCCGTCTACATCTCCCCCAGGCCGCGCTCCGAAGCGATGAAGGGCAACATCGAGTTCATCCGGAACCGCGGCCGCGGCTGGGGTTTCCAGCAGGCCGGCTTGGTCTATGACACGCCGATGGACATCCTCGTGCTGCCGTGCCCCTGGTTCGACGCCGGGTGGATCGACAACCCGGTGCTTCACTTCAACGACTTCATGAAGGCGTCGCCGGTCAATCACACCCTCGACAGCTTCTTCCCCGGTGCCTTCTGCTTTCACTGGCACAACAAGTGGCGCGACACGATCGAGCCGTCGAGCCCGATGGATCGGCTCGCCCGCGACATCGACCGCCGGCTGTCCATGGAGCGCTGAGCGCCGCCGCAATCATCGCCGCAAGCCTCTGTTGAAGCCGCGACGCCGGACGGAACAGGACAGAGCGGGGCCTCATCATGACCACCACGCTGAAGGGAAGCGCCGACCGCCTGGAGGCGGGCGGCTGGGCGGCCAGCAGCAACGTCTGGAATCCGGGCGGCTACCGCAACGGCAAGGACTTTACCCAATCCATCGCCATCGACGAGGCGGCCTTTCCCAACGGGACGGTGATCAGCTGGAGCTGGCCCTACGACAGCCGGCGCGCCCTGACCTACGAGAATTACCCGGTGCGCGCCTATCCGGAGCTGACCCACGGCGTCAACCCGTGGAACGGCGCGCCGTCCACCAGCGCGGTCCTGCCGGCGCGGATCGCCGACCTGCCGAACTTCGACGTGACCTACAAGGTCGGCCTGACCGGTGCCACGAACCTCTACAACGTCGCGGTCAGCCTGTGGATCGGCGACGACCCGAAAAAGGGGATCGAAGGGGTGACCGACGAGGTGATGGTGTGGCTGCACAGCGGCTACTTCACCCCCGCCGGGGAGCCGGTCGCCACGCTGACCGACGCGCAGGGGGACGCCACCTTGTGGAACAAACCGGTGTTCAGCGGCGGGGTGGACGGCAACCCGATCGACTGGGAGTACACGGTCCTGCAATATGGCGACGACCGGCTGGCCGGGACGCTGGACCTGGACGGATTGCTGGACGCGCTTCAGGAGCGCGGAATCGTCACTGAGACCGACTGGGTTCTCGGCTTCCAGTTCGGCGCCGAGGTGGCGGCGGGCGCCGGATCGATGACGGTCGAGCAATTGGCGGTGGATTTCACCGCACCCCCGGCGCCGCTCCTGACTCCAACCTCGGTCCCGGCGGCAGTCGCGACGCCGCCGGAGCCGGTGATCGGGGTGGTGCCGTCGGCGTAGGGGTGAGCGGCCATGGCGGCCCCCCACCCCCACATCCCGACCGATCAGCCGGCCAGCGACTTGCCGGCGGCGCCCAGATCGGCGAAGGCCTCGTCCAGGCGGCGGACCATGCCCTGCTCGCCCAGGCGCAGCCACTTGCGCGGGTCGTACAGCTTCTTCAGCGGCTTGCCCGACTGCGGGTCGATCTGATGGCGGAAGGCCGCCTCGTTCTCCAGCACGAAGCCGCCGATGGACTCGGCGAAGGCGAACTGGGTGTCGGTGTCGATGTTCATCTTGAACACGCCGAAGCCGACCGCCTGGGCGATCTTCTCCTTCTCCGACCCCGAACCGCCGTGGAACACCAGGGCCAGCGGCTTGGCGCCGCCGCCGTGACGCTCGGCCACCAGGGACTGCGAGGCGCCGAGGATCTCCGGACGCAGCTTCACGTTGCCCGGGGCGTAGACGCCGTGCACGTTGCCGAAGGAGGCCGCGACCGAGAAATGGCCGATGGGCGACAGCTCCTCATAGGCGCGCAACACGTCTTCCGGCTGGGTGTAGAGGTGGGCGTTGTTGGCGGCGTCCAGGTCCTCCGACCCGATGCCGTCCTCCTCGCCGCCGGTCACGCCCAGCTCGATCTCCAGGCTCATGCCCAGCGGGGCGAGGCGCTTGAGGACGCGGGCGCATTCCGACAGGTTGAAGTCCAGCGACTCCTCCGACAGGTCGAGCATGTGCGAGCTGAACAGCGGCCGGCCGGTGCGGCGGAAATGCTCCTCGCCATGGCCGATCATGCCCTCGACCCAGGGGATCAGGCCCTTGTTGGCGTGGTCGGTGTGCAGGACGACGCAGACGCCGTACTGCTCGGCCAGCAGATGGACGTGCTGGGCCGCCGACACGGCGCCGAGGATGCGCGCCTGGAGCGCGTCCTTCATGCCCTCGCCGGCGTAGAAGCGGGCGCCGCCGTTGGAGAGCTGCACGATCACGTCGGAGCGGTTCTTCGCCGCCGCCTCGAGGACGGCGTTGATGCCGTTGGTGCCGACCACGTTGACCGCCGGCAGAGCGTAACCGCCGTCCTGGCAGGCGGCGATCAGCGCGCGGTAGTCCTCTCCGGTCACGACGCCGGGCTTCAGTCGGGTCGGGGCAGACATGGGTGAATTCCTCCCTCGGAAAAATACTGCCTTGAAACGTCGGCTCAAAGGTTGGTTCGATCGTTCGGCCAAGCCCCATATGGGCATGGGACCGGCGAACGCCACGCGCTCTTTTTGCCACTTCCCGCGCCGGAACGCTGCAAAAGACTTGCCGCGAAAGTCACACTGGACCTGTGACGAAAAGACCCGCGGCATCCGACAGGACAGCCAGAGAAGGAGACCGGGACCATGGACGCTCACTGTGTCTGGGAGGCCGGCGCACAGCTCGGCGAAGGGCCGGTCTGGTCGCCGTCGCGCGCCGCCCTGTTCGCCGTGGACATCCGCGGGTCGCGCCTGCTGCGCTACAGCCCCGCCGACGGGCAGGGCCGCTCCTGGCCGCTGGAGGAGGCCGCCTGCTGGCTGGTCGAGCGGGCGGGCGGCGCCGGCTTCGTCGCCGGGCTGCGCTCGCGCCGGCTCGTCGGCCTGACGCTCGACGGCGACCGGCTTTCGGTGGGGGCCGAGCTGCTGCGGCTGGAGGAGGACAGGCCCGGCAACCGGCTGAACGACGCCGTGGCCGACGCCGCGGGCCGGCTGTGGGTGGGCAGCATGGACGACGCGGAACAGGAGGCCTCCGGCGCTTTGTACCGCATCGGGCCGGACGGTTCCGTGGCGCGGGCGGACGAGGGCTACACGGTCAGCAACGGCCCCGCCCTGTCCCCGGACGGGCGGACGCTCTACCACACCGACAGCCCGTCCCGGACCATCTTCGCCTTTGCCCTGGGCGCGGACGGTGCACTGTCCGGCAAGCGCGTCCATCTCCGCTTCGGCGAGGAGGACGGCTATCCCGACGGCATGACCTGCGACGCCGAGGGCCATCTCTGGGTCGCCCACTGGAGCGGCGGGCGGGTCAGCCGCTTCCGGCCCGACGGGACGCTGGACCGGGTGGTGCGTCTGCCGGTGTCCAACGTCACCTCCTGCGCCTTCGGCGGGCCGGGCCTGGACCGGCTCTTCATCACCACCGCCGCTCAGGAGGCGCCGGCCGGGAAGCCGCTGGCCGGCGGGCTGTTCGCCTGCACGCCCGGCGTCGTCGGGCTGCCGCCGGGACGGTTCGGCGGGTCATGAAGCGGCCGGAAGCCTTGTCAGGGAACTTGATATACTAGTATAAAAGCATCGCTGACCAGCAGCCGTCACCGCATGGCGGAAGGATCGCGTACCGCCGTGGCGGGCCCTTCCGCCAAGTGATAGATCTGTGCGTACGCCGCAGCGCAACCGGCGCCACCGGGGCGGCGGCGGCCGCAACCGTGCCGAAGCCGTTCTCCCACAAGGGAAAAAGGGCTTTAGCGGGTGCAGCAAACTGCTTTACAGTTGCACGCATATCCTTTTCCGACGGTTCCACCTTCGCACAGCCGGAGCGACCCACGATGACCACCCACGCCGCCCGCCATTCCACCGCTCCGGCCAACGACACTGAAACCGGCACCGACGACAAGGATTTCCCGCTGCGCGAGGACATCCGCCTGCTCGGCCGCCTGCTCGGCGACACCGTGCGCGAGCAGGAGGGCGACGGCGTCTACGGCGTCATCGAGAGCGTGCGCCAGGCCTCGGTCCGCTTCAACCGCGACGACGACGACTCCGCCCGCCGCGAGATGGCCGAGATCCTGAACGGCCTGCCGCGCGACACGATGATGTCGGTGGTGCGCGCCTTTTCCTACTTCCTGCACCTCGCCAACATCGCCGAGGACCAGCACCACATCCGGCGCACCCGCGACCACGCCATCGCCGGCTCGCCGGCGCGCGAGGGCACGCTGCCCTACGCGCTGGAGCGGCTGGAGGCCGCCGGCGTCGCGCCGGACCGGCTGGCCGGCGTGCTGGACATCGCCCAGGTCAGCCCGGTGCTGACCGCCCACCCGACCGAGGTCCAGCGCAAGAGCATCCTGGCGCTGGAGCACAAGGTGGCGTCCCTGCTCGACACCCGCGACCGCTCCCGCCTGACGCCGGAGGAGGCGGAGGCCAACATGGACGCGCTGCAGGAGGCCATCCTGACCCTGTGGCGCACCCGCATGCTGCGCCCGCAGCGCCTCGCCGTGATCGACGAGGTGAAGAACGGCATCTCCTATTACACCGACACCTTCTTCTCCGAGCTGCCGAAGCTGTTCTGCCGCTTCGAGGATCTGCTGGCCAAGCGCTTCCCCGAGCGGGAGTGGTCGCTGCCGCCCTATTTCCGCATCGGTTCCTGGATCGGCGGCGACCGCGACGGCAACCCGTTCGTCACGGCACCGATCCTGCGCGAGGCGATGCGCCTGCAATCGACCGCCGCGCTCGACCACTATCTGACCGAGATCCACGAGCTGGGCGGCGAGCTGCCGCTGTCCGAACTGCTGCTCGGCACCTCGCCGGAGCTGGAGGAGCTGGCCAAGCGCTCCCCCGACCATTCGCCGCACCGCGCCGACGAGCCGTTCCGCCGCGCCCTGACCGGCATCTACGCCCGCCTGGCGGCGACCTCGCGCACGCTCGACCAGCATGAGGCGCTGCGCAACGCGGTCGGCAAGGGCGATCCCTACCCCACCAGCGCCGAGCTGCTCGCCGATCTGGAGGTGCTGGCCGCCTCGCTGAAGGCCCACGGGGCGGGCCGTCTGGCCGCCGGGCGGCTGCGCCGCCTGATCATCGCGGTGAAGACCTTCGGCTTCCATCTGGCGCCGATCGACCTGCGCCAGAACTCCGACGTGCACCAGCGCACGGTGGCGGAGCTGCTGGCCGTCGCCGGCCGCTGCGCCGACTACGCCGCCCTGTCGGAGGACGAGCGCATCGCCCTGCTGGCCGAGGAAATCCAGAGCCCGCGCCCACTCCACTCGCCCTACCACGCCTATTCGGAGGAGACGGCGGGCGAGCTGGCGATCTTCTTCGCCGCCCGCCAGCTGCGCGAGACCTACGGACCCGCCGCCCTGCCGAACAGCATCATCTCCAAGACGGACGGCGCGTCCGACCTGCTGGAGGTGGCGCTTCTTCTCAAGGAATCCGGCCTGCTGCGCCCGGGTGCGGGCGGTGAACCGGGCCTCGGCCTCAACATCGTCCCGCTGTTCGAGACCATCGAGGATCTGCGGCAGGCCCCGGCGACCATGGAGCGGCTGTTCACCCTGCCCGCCTACCGCGCCCTGGTCACCTCGCGCGGGGATGAGCAGGAGGTGATGCTCGGCTATTCGGACAGCAACAAGGACGGCGGTTTCCTGACCTCCGGCTGGGAGCTGTACAAGGCGGAGATCGAGCTGGCGAAGCTGTTCGACCGGCACGGCGTGCGCATGCGGCTGTTCCACGGCCGCGGCGGCTCGGTCGGCCGCGGCGGCGGCCCCAGCTATCAGGCCATCCTGGCCCAGCCGACCGGCGCGGTGTCCGGCCAGATCCGCATCACCGAGCAGGGCGAGGTCATCGCGTCGAAGTACGGCCGCCCCGAGGTCGGGCAGCGCAACCTGGAGGTCCTGACCGCGGCGACGCTGGAGGCCACCCTGCTCGACCTGGAGAACCGCGTCGAGCCGGCGGAGTCCTTCTACGCGGCGATGGAGCGGCTGTCGGAGCTGGCCTTCGGCGCCTACCGCGGGCTGGTCTACGAGACGCCGGGCTTCACCCAGTATTTCCGCACGGCCACGCCGATCTCGGAAATCGCCACGCTGAACATCGGCAGCCGCCCGGCCTCGCGCACCAAGTCGGACCGCATCGAGGACCTGCGCGCCATTCCCTGGGTCTTCTCCTGGGCGCAGTGCCGCCTGATGCTGCCGGGCTGGTACGGCTTCGGCAGCGCCGTGGAGGCGTGGCTGAAGGAGGAGCCGGACGGGCTGGCCCTGCTCCAGCGCATGAACCGCGCCTGGCCCTTCTTCAAGTCGCTGCTGTCCAACATGGACATGGTGCTGGCCAAGAGCGACCTCGCCATCGCCTCGCGCTACGCGGAGCTGGTGGAGGACGTCGAGCTGCGCGAGCGCATCTTCGGCCGCATCCGCGAGGAGTGGCAGCGCACCCGCCGCCATCTGCTGGCCATCGCCGGGCATGACGAGCTGCTGGGCGAGAATCCGCTGCTGGCACGGTCGATCCGCAACCGCTTCCCCTACATGGACCCGCTGAACCATGTGCAGGTCGAGCTTCTGCGACGTCACCGCGCCGGCAGCAGCGACGAGCGGGTGCGGCGCGGCATCCTGATGTCGATCAATGGCGTCGCCGCCGGCCTGCGCAACAGCGGCTGATCCGCCTCAGCCACCCTGTCCCGTCGCTCTGGCGGGACGGGAGCGGAAGCGGCGAAACCGTGGGCCGGCAGCGAAAATGGATTGCCACCCCCGATTTCCCGCTTGCTTTCATATTAATATATTAGTATGCTTCTTCTTGTGTTCAAGCGTTGTGGGCCGCCGTTGCGGCGGCTGGTGCGACGTCCTGGACGTTTCCTCCCTAGACTCGAAGGCCATCGGGGTCCACCCCGGTGGCCTTTTTTCTGCGCACGCTTTGGCAGTGGAGCGTGTTGTCCCCGATGGGAGGAAAGGAGCAAGCCGCTGCGGTGATGAGCCAGCCGGCCGAACTTTCCCGACACGCACATTGACAATCCATACAATGCCAGGCCTAATGTCTGGAAGGGAGCGCCCCGCCTCCCTGCAAGGATCACCATGCCGCCGCTTCCCACTCCCCAAATCGCCGCGCACCCCATCGACTGGGCGCCCTCCCTGGAGGACCGCAGCCGCCCCGTCTACATCGCCATCGCGGACGCCATCGCGGCGGACATCGGGGCGGGGCGGCTGAGGCCCGGTGACCGCCTGCCGCCGCAGCGGATCCTGGCCGACCGGCTGGGCATCGACTTCACCACCGTCAGCCGCGCCTATGGAGAGGCCCGCCACCGCGGGCTGGTCGACGCGCGGGTCGGACAGGGAACCTTCGTGCGCAAGACGGGCCATGTTCCCCCGCCCTTCGCCGCGGAGCCGCACACCACCGTTGCGACGGTGCCGCTGGCCGTCAGCATGGCGATGAACCAGCCGCCGCAGCCGGAGGATTCCACCGCCCTGACCGCCCGCATGAACCGCGGCGTCGCCGCGGCCACCGCGGCTCTGGGATTGCCGGACCTGCTGCGCTATCCGGACGGGGCCGACAGCCCGGACGACCGCGAGGCGGCGGTCCATTGGCTGCGCCATCGCCTGCCCGGCCTGACGGCGGAGCGGGTGCTGGTGGCGCCCGGCACGCAGGCCGCCCTGCTCGCTTTGCTGTCCGCCCTGGCCCGCCCCGGCGACACGGTCTGCGCGGAGGCGCTGACCTATCCCGGCTTCCGCGCCGCGGCGGCCCAGCTCGGGCTGCGGGTGGTCGGCGTTCCGATGGACGCGGACGGCATCGACCCCGACGCCCTGCGCGCCGCGCTCGCCGAGCACCGGCCCAAGGCGCTCTACTGCATCCCGACCTTTCACAACCCGACCACCGCGACCATGCCGGAGGAGCGGCGGCAGGCGGTCGCGGCGGCGCTGCGCGAGCACGGCGTTCCGGTCATCGAGGACGACATCTACGGCCCGCTGCCGGAAACGGCACCGCCGCCGCTGGCCGCCTTCGCGCCGGAACTGACCTACCACGTCGCCGGTCTTGCCAAATGCGTGTCCCCGGCCCTGCGCATCGCCTATGTGGCGGCGCCCGACGCCCGGCAGGCCCGCCGTGTGGCGGTGGCGCAGCGGGCGACCACGCTGATCGCCGCCCCGCTGTCCGCCGCCATCGCCCGGCTGTGGATCGCCGACGGCACCGCCGAGGCCGTGCGTGATGCCATCCGGGCGGAGGCCATGGCCCGCCGGGCGCTTGCCGAATCGCTCCTGCCGGCGGAACGGATCGTCACCAAGCGGGAGGCCTTCCATCTCTGGCTCACCCTGCCGGACGGCTGGACCGGCGGGGAGTTCACTGCCCACCTGCGCAGCCGGGGCATCTCAGCGGTGGCCGCGGAGGCCTTCGCCACCACCCCGGACGTGCCCGCGGCCCTGCGCTTCTGCCTGGGCGCCCCGCTGGACCGTGACGAGACCCGCCGCGCGCTGGAGATCCTGGCCGACGCCCTGGTCCTGCCCCCCGCCACCGCGGGCGTCATCATCTAAGGCCCATCAAAGCCTGCTTCAGAGTGTCGCATTGCTGGGATCGACCCCCGAAGAATCAGGATTTTCCATACACAGCCTCCATTGAATGCATTCAATCACGCTTGCGAAGACGGTGATTGAAGGCATACAGTCGGCGCCATGCCGCAGGCCACCGCTCGGGTGGTGCGGATGTTTGCGCAGAGGCACGCCATGCAGAATCTCGCCCGCTCGTCCAGCCTTCCCCCGCCGCCCTCCGCTCCGGCCCCGTCCACCCCGACTTCTTCCACCCCGGCTCCGTTCTACGCCCCGCACCAGAAGATCTACCCGAAGGCGGCGCGCGGCCGGTTCCGGCGGATCAAGTCGGCGCTGATGGTGGGCCTGCTGGCGCTGTTCATGCTGCTTCCCTGGCTGCGCTGGGACCGGGGCGCCGGCCTGCCGAACCAGGCGATCCTGTTCGATCTGGACAGCCAGCGCTTCTATCTGTTCGCCCTCGAACTCTGGCCGCAGCACATCTACTACCTGACGGGCGCGATGATCCTGGCGGCGGTCGGCCTGTTCCTGGCAACCGCGCTCGCCGGCCGCGTCTGGTGCGGCTACACCTGTCCGCAGACGGTGTGGACGGACCTCTATGTGAAGGTGGAGGAGTGGATTGAGGGCGACCGCGGCGCCCGCATCCGGCTGGACAAGGGTCCGCGCAATGCCGGCTGGCTGGCCAAGAAGACGGCCAAGCACGCGGTCTGGCTGCTGATCGCCCTGGCGACCGGGGCCTCCGCCCTCTTCTACTTCGTGGACGCGCCGGGCTACGTCGCCGATCTGCTGCGCTTCCAGCCCGGACCGGTGGCGACCGGCTGGATCCTGTTCATGACCGCCTGCACCTACGCCATGGCCGGTTTCATGCGGGAGCAGATGTGCGTCTATGTCTGCCCCTGGCCGCGCATCCAGGCCGCCCTGCTGGACGATGAGAGCCTCACCGTCACCTATCAGGACTGGCGCGGCGACGGCCGCGCGCCGCTGCGCAAGGAGCAGAGCTGGGCGGAGCGCTCCGCCGAGGGGCTGGGCGACTGCATTGACTGCAAGGCTTGCGTCCAGGTCTGCCCGACCGGCATCGACATCCGCGACGGCCTGCAGATGGACTGCATCAGCTGCGGCCTGTGCATCGACGCCTGCGACGACGTGATGGGCCGCATCGGGCGCCCTGGCGGGCTGATCCGCTACGACACCCAGTCCGCCCAGGAGGCCAAGGCGGTGGCCCGCAAGCCTGCGCCCTACCGGCTGGTCCGCCCGCGCACCATCATCTATTCGCTGGTGATGCTGGTGGTCGGCGGGATGATGACGCTGGGCGTGCTGCTGGAGCCGACGGTGGACGTCTCCGTCCTGCGCGACCGGGCGCCGCTCTACGTCACTCTGTCCGACGGCGCGATCCAGAACAGCTACACGGTCAAGATCTCCAACATGACCCGCGCCCCGCAGGGCTACCGCCTGACCGTCTCCGGCCCCCGCGGCGCCACGGTGACGGCGGCCGGCGGGAATGCCGATGGCGCGGCGCCGGTGCTGGGTGCCGAACCCGACACGGTGCAGACCCACCGCGTCCATGTCCGCGCCCCGTCGGGTGCGGCGGTGGCCGGCTCCACGCCGCTGACCCTCACATTGACCCGCCTGTCGGACGGGGTGGTCCATCAGGCCGAGACGGTGTTCCTGGCTCCCTGATGCGGCTCAGAGGGGACCGTCGCGGTCGCGGCGGTCCCGCGGGGCGGCGTGGCCGATGATGGCGCTGAAGCCGAACAGCAGGAGCAGGACGCCCATCACGATCTCGATCCCGCAGATCAGCCGCACCGCCCCCGTCACCGGGTGGATGTCGCCGTAGCCGACCGTGGCGAAGGTGACCAGCGAGAAGTACAGCCCCTCTGGAAAGGTCAGGTCGCGGCGCACGCCGTCGATGATGAAGTTCGGCTCCACCATGAAGCGGTCGAGGATGGTGTAGAAGGCGCCGAACATGATGATGCACAGCGAATAGAAGGTCAGGAAGGCGAAGGCCGGCAGCACCAGCCGGGCCGCCTGCTGGAAGAAGCCTTCGAACAGCAGCCCGGCGTCGAGCAGGAAGATGGCGATGTCGCGGGCGACGAGGGCGACGACGACTCCGATGGCGGTCATCGACAGCAGGAAGATCGCCGTCAGCATCTCCGGCGACACGTCCCGCCCCGGCAGCAGGAAGGTCAACGCGCCGATTCCCCAGACCGGGGCCATCCACAGGAAGATGCGGTCGAAATGCCCGCCATCGCGCAGGCGCCGCGACATCACAATGCTGCGGATCGTGTCGGCCCGCCACCACGCGCCCCCCAGGAAGGCGATCAGCGGGATCGCGAAGGCGGCGGCCTGGATATGCGACGGGATGCTGTGGAAGTTGCTTTCCAGAAAGAAGACGAAGACGCAGGCGTAGACGCCGATGAAGTTCGCCAGCGCCAGGCTGAAGAACTGGCTTCCCGGAAACAGATAGTGAAAGGCCCCGACGACGAGGCCGACCGACCCCAGCAAGGCGAAAGCGAGATCGCCCGACACCGAGCGGATGGACAGGGCGATCATCCCCTGCATCAGCGCGGTCAACACCGCGCCGGTCAGCCAGGACCGGCGGGCGCGCGGCCGGGACGTATGGGCGGGGCCGGCGGCCTTGCTGGAGCGGCGGTCGGGGAGGATCTGGTCCATGCGCGAACCGGTTGTCGGTGGTGCCCACCTTATAGCGCCATGGCCGGTCCCGATGGCAGGACTTTCAACCGCCCTCCCCCAACGGGATCACCAGCCGCCCGTGCTCAGCCAGCGCTCCACCATGTCCAGCCGATCCCAGCCCCAGAAGGGCTCGTCGTCGACGATGACGAAGGGGGAGCCGAAGACACCGCGGTCCACCGCCGCGTCGTTCTCGGCGCGCAGGCGGTCCTTGACGGTCTGGTCCTGAAGGGCCGCGGCCACCGCCGCCCGGTCGTGGCCGAGCGTGCCGGCGATCTCCACCACCGTTTCGGCGGGGCCGATGTCGCGCCCCTCCCCCCAATGGGCGTGGTAGAGGGTGCGGGCCAGCAGCTTCGCCTGCTCGGGGTGCTCGTCGGTCAGCCAGTAGAAGGCACGCGACGCGGCGACGCTGTTGGCGGGGGCCGAGTCGGGGTAGGTGAAGGGCGCGTTGGTCAGCCGGGCGATCCGGCCCACGTCATGGACCAGATACTCGCCGCGCAACGGCTGCTGAAGGTTCGGTTTCATCCCCGTCACCTTGAAGATGGCGCCGAGCAGGATCGGGCGCCAGGTGACAGTGCGGCCATGCGCCGCAGCCAGCTCCTCGATGCGGCGGCTGGCGAAATAGCCGTAGGGCGATGCGAAGTCGAAATAGAAATCGATGGGGTCGGCCATCCGCGGTTCCTCCCGGTTCTGCTTTTCCGGAAAGGCTAGCGCGCGCCGAAGGTTCCGTCCAGCCGCCGACGGCTGGACGGGATTCAGACGGCCGGCGCATGAACAGTCCCATGATCGGCCGGCCGTATGACCCTTTCGCACATGGCTGCGCCATGTGCTGTCGGGTTTGAACCGAAAGCGTTTGATGGAAGCCATCAAACGCCTTCGGTATCAGACCGTCTTCACCTTGGCGTCGAAGACATAACCGGCGCCGCGCTCGGTCTTGATGATCCGCGGCTCCTTCGGATTCGCCTCGATCTTGCGGCGCAGGCGCAGGATCAGCACGTCGATGGAGCGGTCGAACACCTCCGCCCCGTCGGCGCGGGTCAGGTCCAGCAGCTGGTCGCGGGTCAGCACGCGCTGCGGGCGCTTCACGAAGGCGGCGAGCAGGCCGAACTCCGCCTTGGTCAGCTCCACCTCGCGCCCCTCCTGGCTGCGCAGGCGCTGGGCGGTCAGGTCCAGCTCCCAATTGGCGAACTGCACCACGGCGCGCAGGTCGTCGGGGCTGCGCGGCGGGCGCCCCTCGCCGGAGACGCGGCGCAGCACGGCCTTGATGCGGGCCAATAATTCGCGCGGGTTGAACGGCTTGGTCAGATAATCGTCGGCACCCAGCTCCAGACCGACGATGCGGTCCACATCCTGGTCCTTCGACGACAGGATGATGACGGGAATATGCGATTCGGTGCGGATCTGGCGGACCAGCCCCAGCCCGTCGCCGTCGGGAAGCCGCAGGTCGCAGACCACCAGATCGACGGGGTCGCTCTCCAACGCCTTCTTCGCCGCGGCCGTGTCCGGTGCGGTGGTCACACGATAGCCTTCCGAAGCCAGATAGGACTCCAGAAGTTCGCGCACCGGCTCATCATCATCGACCGCGAGAATGTGCATGGCCGTTACCTCCCGTCCTCTTCATAGCTCACCGCCATGGGTGCACGCAATCGGTTACAAGCCCGTAACAGGCTCCCGTTGCACGACCGATGGGTGAATCAGCTGAAACATCCTACCGTGCGATCGAAACGAAAAAGCCGATTTCCTGAAATCACGCGGTCATCACAGGTTGGTTTATTCCTCTCAGCCGCGAGGCGAAAGGCAAAAGCCCGCACCGAAGGGGAACAACGATGCTCGTGCTCGACCACTGCCTGGAACGGATGGCTCATCTCGACCGCGCCGACCGCCTGCTGAACGAGGTGCGCGTCTACAACAGCCGCCTGCCGATCCGCGAAGCGCTGGCCCAGCACCGTGCGCTGCTGAGCGAGGCCCGCCGCCATATCGAATCAGCGCGCACGCTGATCGGAGAGGCATGAGCCGGAGACGCACGACGCTCAGCAGCGGGCGGTGACCTCGATCTCGATCCTCATGCGCGGGTCGGCCAACGGGCAGACCATGGTCGTGCCGATGGGCGGCCGGTCGTGGAACTCCTCCGCCAGGACCGGCTGAACCCGAGAAAAATCAGCGGCATCGGCCAGATAGACCCGCATCCGCACCACATCCGACAAATCCGCCTTCGACCGCCTCAGGGTCCGGCGGATGTTGCGCAGGGTCTGGCGCGCCTGCTCCTCCACATCGCCGGCCATAGTCCGGCGCTCCGCATCGAAACCGGAAGTGCCGGACACGAACACCCATCGCCGTTCCGGAGCGTCCGCGGCTCCGGTCACACTGCCGGCCATGACGGTACGCGCGCCGCCCCCCCACCAGCCGCTGGCCGCCCCTTCAGCTCCGCTCCCGCCAAGATCCATGGCGTTACCATCCCTTATTGTTTGTGTACTTTATAGTCAGCAGAACCGACTTGGCACCTTTATGTCACAGAGGGCCGAACCCGCACAAACTCTGCCCCGCGGCGGCTCCGCGGCATGTCGGCGCGGTTTGCGTCTTTTCGCCTGCCCAAATCTTTCCCAAATCCAAGCGTAAGCCGGGCCAAGAAGCCGGGTCCGGTCAATCGGGTCCTGTCAGGCCAAGAACGCCCAATCGTCCATAACGGGAGAAACCCGCATGTCCGGGATCACGAAAGCCGCTCTCTTCACCCTTGCCGTGCCGCTGCTGGCCGCGCCCGCCCTGGCGGCGGACCAGCCGCCGGGAGCGCTGGCGCTGAAGCGGGTGCTGCTGTCCACCGGCGGCGTCGGCTATTTCGAGCATGAGGCGCGCGTCTCCGGCGATGCCGCGCTGACCCTGGAGGTGCGCCGCGATCAAGTGGACGACGTGCTGAAGAGCATCGTGGTCTACGACGACCGCGGCGGAATCGGCACGGTGGACCTGCCGGGTCAGGAACCGCTGGAGACCGCCTTCCGCGAACTGCCCTTCACGCCGCAGGATCTCGCCTCCCCCACCGCTCTGCTGAACGCCATGAAGGGGGCGGAGGTGCAGACCAGCGGCTCTCGCGCGGTGTCGGGCCGGCTGCTCTCGGTGACCGAGGAATACACCCAGCTTCCCAACGGCGGCGGCACCGTCACCCGCAACCGCGTCAGCCTGATGACCGCGGAGGGGCTGCGCCAGCTCGTCCTGGAGGAGACCGATTCCCTGCGCTTCGCCGACCCGCGGGTGCAGGCGCAGCTCGACTCCGCTCTGGCTGCCGTCGCCGGTGCGGCGGGCAAGGAGCGGCGGCGCCTGACCATCCGCACCACCGCCCCGCAGGCGGACCCGGGCACCGAGCGGACCGTGCGCGTCGCCTATGTGGTCGCCGCCCCGCTGTGGAAGGCGACCTACCGCCTGACCCTGCCCGAATCGGCGCCCGGATCGGCGAAGGGGACCGAGGGCGGCACCGGCGACCTGCAGGGCTGGGCCGTGCTGGAGAATCTCAGCGGCGACGATTGGAAGGGGGTGGAGCTGTCGGTGGCGTCGGGCAACCCGGTCACCTTCCGGCAGGCGCTCTACTCCGCCTATTTCGTGAACCGCCCGGAGGTGCCGGTGGAGGTGCTGGGCCGCGTCCTGCCGCCCCCCGACGAGGGCGCCGTGGCCGCCGACGTGATGGCGAAGGCGCAGGATTCGGCCGTCCGCTCGCGCGCCGCCGCCGAGTCCGGCGCCCCGACCGCCATGGCCGCCCCGCCGCCGCCGGCCCCCGCACCGGCCATGAGCGCGCCCTTCGCCGGGGCGATGCCCCAGCGCGCTGCGGAGACCACCCCCGCCGAGAGCACGGAGGCGACGGCGCAGGTGCTGTTCCGCTACCCGCAGCCGGTGACCCTGGCCAACGGCGGCACGATGATGATGCCGATCACCGCCCGCGCCATTCCGGCGGAGCGGCTGTCGCTCTACCAGCCCAACACCCAGCCGCGCCATCCGCTGGCCGCGCTGCGCCTCAGCAACGGCGACTCGGGCGAGACCGGCCTGCCGCCGGGCGTGCTGACGCTCTATGAGCGGCTGGGCGGGGCCGCCGCCTATGTGGGTGACGCGCGGCTGGCCACCCTTCCGGCGGGCGAAAGCCGGATCCTCAGCTTCGCGGTGGATCAGGCGGTGACGGTGGACCGCTCCGAACAGCCGAGCCGCACCCTGTCCCGAGCCACCCTGGCCGACGGGGTGCTGCAACTGACCGTGACCGACCGCCAGACCACCACCTACCGGATCGCCGGCGCGGCGGGCGAAGACCGCACCGTCATCGTCGAGCATCCGCGGCGGTCCGGCTGGGAGCTGGTGCAGCCTTCGGATGGGGCCGCTCCCGACCTGACGGCCGACGCCTACCGTCTGCCGGTGGCGGTGCCCGCCGGCCAGACGGTGACCCTGTCGGTTGCGCTGGAACGGCCGCGGATCGAGCGGTTCGGCATCTCCGAGATGTCGCCGGAGCAGGTGCGGGCCTATGCCTCCTCCACGGAGCTGCCGCCCGCGGCGCGCGAAGCTCTGACGAAGGTCGCGACCCTGCGCGGCGCCGTCGCCGACAAGGAGCGCCGTGTCGGCGAGTTGGAGCGTGAACAGGCGGAAATCGGCAAGGAGCAGGAGCGGCTGCGCCAGAACCTCGCCACGCTGCCGCGCGACAGCGACCTGTTCAAGCGGACCATCGCCAAGATGGGCGAGCAGGAAACCCGCCTGGACGGACTGTCCCGCGAACTGGCCACCGCCCGCAAGGAGGCCGACACCGCCCGCAACACGCTGCGCGATCAGGTGCGCGGCATGACGTTCTGAGCATGACGGCGGAGCATCACCAGGGCAGCGGCGACACGCCGAACAGCATCCGGTGCAGGTGCAGCAGCCCGCCGTAAAGCAGCAGAGCCAGCGCCGGGCGCCACCAGCCGATCTCTCGCCAGACGAGGCTCTGGCGCCCGGCCAGGATCGCCGCGAAGGGCAGGTTGGAGGTGTTGGCGGCGTAGCGGTCCCACGCCGCCCCCAGCCGCCGCGCCAGCTTCGCGTCGATCAAAACGCTGCCGCCCAGCGCCAGCAAGGCGAGCGTGCCGAACAGGATCAGCGAGGCGAGGTCCCCGTTCGGCACCATATGGGCGACCGCCCACAACCCGACGCCCCACAGGAACGGGTTGCGCGTCACCCGCAGGATGCCGCGGACCGGCTCCCGGTCGCCGGTCAGCAGCTTCTCCTGCCCGACCGAAGTCGGGTTCGGGGTGGAGAGGCCGGCGACGAGAAGGAACAGCGCGACCGGCACCAGCAGGACCGGCACCCAGGCCAGCCCGCCGGCGGGCGGCCACACCGGCACATGGGGTGCCGCCTTGTAGGCCGCCACCAGCCACCAGAAGGCCAGCGCCGAGACCAGCGAATAGAGGCCGAGATAGGGCTTCTCGCCCAGCCGTCCGACCAGCGCCGCGCGCAGCGGTGTGCTGGAAATGCCGAAATGCGTCAGCAGCAGGAACAGCCCCGCGGCGGACAGATGGGCGATGGTCCCGGTCATGCGCTGTCTCCCGGTCGCGTCCCGAAGCCTCTCGTCAGGCGCCCTTTTCCAGCGTGGCGCCGCTGCAATAGGCCCAGTCGTCGCCGTGCAGGCCGAAGAACAGGGCCACCGGCTGCTTGCCGGATCGGTCGATCACCACGCGGAAGCGGTTGCCGGTGCAGGCGCCCGCCGCCTGCTTCTGATAGGGCAGCTTGACGCTCTTGGACTTCAGGCAGGAATCGGCGGCCTTGGGCGGGTTGGCCGAGGCGTCGACGCGCTTGCCGTTCAGCACCATGTAGTAGTTGGTGGCCTGCCCGCCCTTCACCTCGGCCTTCACCTCGATCTTGCCGAATCGGGACTTGTAGAGGCCGGCGTCGGTTTCGCCGTCCGGTGCGCCGGGGGCGATGGGCCGGAAGGACACGGCGGCACAGGCCGGCGGCTCTTTCTTCTGGGCAAGGGCCGGCTGGGCCAGGGCGACGGTGGCGGCGCCCGCAATCAGCGCGGCACTGAAAAGACGCGACAGCGGCATGCGAACCTCCTGGATCGGATGGACAGGGTTGGGGCGGGTCAGGCGGGGGCTTGGCAGAACAGGGTCTGCTGCATGATGGCGCAGTCCTTCTCCACCCCGCCGTCGAGCATCGAGATCTCGACACTGGTGACGGTCAGGGTGCGGCCCGGTTTCAACACGCGGGCGCGGGCGATCATCACCTCGCCCTTGGCCGGCGCCATCAGATTGACCTTGAACTCCACCGCCAGGACCTCGCTGCCCGCCGGCATCAGCGTGTAGCCGGCGTATCCCCCGGCGTTGTCGGCCAGCGTGCTGACCATGCCCGCGTGGAAGAAGCCGTGCTGCTGCGTCAGGTCGGCGCGGAACGGCAGGCGCATCTCGCAGAATCCCGGCTCCAGCCGCGTCAGTTCGATCCCCAGCGTCTTGCAGATCGGCTGAAGCGCGAAGCTGGCGCGGCAGCGCGCCTCCCAGTCCGGATCGCGCGGTTCGAAGGTCTTGGGCACGTCTCGGGTCTCTCTGATTGTGTTCGGGCGACCCTTACCCTGCGCCAGCCTTACGTTCCGATCAAGCCGAGCTGCGGGCTCGACGCCTCCGCGAAGGCGCGTTTCGGCATGCGCCCGGCCAGACGGGCCGCCCGCCCCGCCGCCACCGCGTCGCGCATCGCCGCCGCCATGCGCACCGGATCGCGCGCCTTCGACACCGCGGTGTTCAACAGGACGGCGGCGCAGCCCAGCTCCATCGCCAATGCGGCGTCCGACGCCGTGCCGATTCCGGCGTCCAGGACCACCGGCACCGGGCTGCGCGCGCAGATCGTCTCGATGGCGTGGGGGTTGCGGATGCCCAGCCCCGAACCGATGAAGGCGCCCAGCGGCATCACCGCCGCCGCGCCCAGGTCGGCCAGCTTGCGGCAGGTCACCGGATCGTCGTTGCAATAGGGCAGAACGGTGAAGCCGTCGGCCACCAGCTCCTCGGTCGCGCGCAGCAGTTCCTCGACGTCGGGATAGAGCAGTTCGCGGTCGCCGATGACCTCCAGCTTGACCCAGTCCACGCCCAGCGCCTCGCGGGCGAGCTGCGCGGTCAGCACCGCCTCCTTGGCGGTCAGGCAGCCGGCGGTGTTGGGCAGCAGCCCGGCGCGGTCGCCGATGACGTCGACGAGGCTTTCCGAATAGCCGTCCAGGCTGATGCGCCGGATGGCGAGCGTGACCAGTTCGCTGCCGCTGGCCGTCAGCGCGTCGAGCATCACCTGCTGATTCGGGTAGCCGGCGGTGCCGAGGAACAGGCGCGAGCGGAACTCACGGCCCGCTATGGTGAGCGTGTCGTTCATGGATGTTTCCTTGGATGTCGGACCCGCGCTTCGGCGGGCGAGAAGTTCAGCCGCCCTGCACGGGACGGATGATCTCCAGGGCGTCGCCCGCGGACAGGGGTGTCTCGTCCCAGCGGCGGGACGGCAGAACGGCGCCGTTCAGGGCGACGGCGACTCCGCGCGTGCCCGCGGCGATGCCCCGCCCGGCCAGCAGGGCGGCGACGGTGGGGGCGGCGAGATCCTCTTCCCGCCCGTTGACGCGGATGCGGGCGCTCATGCCGCGGCTCCCTTCGGCTGGGCGAAGCGGTCGAGCGCGAAGGGGCGGATCACCGGATCGCTTTCCCCGGTCAGGACCAGCCGCGCCACCGAATCCGCGGTGACCGGGGTCAGCAGGATGCCGTTGCGGTGGTGCCCGGTGGCGTAGACCAGCCCCTCCACCTCCGAGAGGCCGAGGATCGGGGCGTCGTCGCGGGTGCCGGGGCGGAAACCGGCCCACGCCTCCTCGATGGGCAGCTCGGCGATGCCCGGCAGGGCGCGCCACGCCCCCTCCAGCAGGGCGAACTGGCCCCCGGCGGTCAGCCGGTCGTCGAACCCGCGCTCCTCCGTGGTGGCGCCGACCAGCAGCCGCCCATCCAGCCGCGGGATCAGGTAGGTGCCGGGAGTCCACACCACATGGCGCAGCAGCGGCAGGCGGGCGTCCATGCGCAGGCAGAGCATCTGCCCCTTCACCGGGCGCACCGGCGGCCGCACCGCCGGGGACAGCCCGTCGATCCAGCCCGACCACGCCCCGGCGGCCAGAACCACCCGGTCGGCCTCGAAAAGCCGGTCGCCGACCTGGACGCCGACAGCCCGACCGCCGCGGATCTCGATGCGGCCGACCTCGGCATACTCGTGCACCGCAGCGCCGGCCCGCAGGGCGGCGGTGTGCAGGGCGGCGGCGACCTTGCGGTTGTCCACCTGATGGTCGCCGGCGCAGAACAGCGCGCCGGCGACGCCGGGCTGGAGATAGGGCTCGCGCCGCCGCACCTCCGCCCCGCTCAGCCATTCAACGGGCAAGCCGAGCTTGGTTTGAAAGTCGTGCAGAAAGCGCACCTTGGCCGCATCGTCGGCGTTCAGCGCGATGACCATCGTGCCTTCGGTGCGCAGGTCAACCGCCATGCCGGACGCGGCCTCCAGCGCCGCCGCGAAGGCGGGCCACAGGTCCTGGGAAGCGCGGGTCAGCGGCAGGAGACTCTCTTCGCCGGGCTCGGTTTCCACGCAGGCGGCGAGCATGCCGCCCGCGGCGTGGCTGGCGCCCCGGCCGGCGGCGCCACGGTCGAAAACCTCGACCCGGCAGCCGGCGGCGGCCAGCCTCCAGGCGATGGACAGGCCGATCACCCCGGCGCCGATCACGGCGACGGTGGGTTTTGCGGAATCGGAATGAAATGAGGGCGCGGATACCATGCGGCGGCTCCCTTCGCTGGCATTATCCAGACAGGTTCGATGGGTGTGATCTCAGCCGCGCGAGCGCATCCCGCACGGCACCCCAGCCAATGCCCGGATCATCCGGAAGAGAGCCGCCTTTGGCAAGCCCCTTTTCGTTGGTCACAACAACAAAAGCGACGCCAGCCCCAGGAAGGACAGGAATCCGATGACGTCGGTCATGGTGGTCAGGAAGACCGAACTCGCCACCGCCGGATCGACGCCCAGCCGGTCGAGTCCGATGGGAATCAGCACCCCGCACAGCCCGGCGACGAACAGGTTGATGACCATGGCGCAGCCGATGACCAGGCCGATCATCGGCTCGAACCAGGTCGCGGCGATGGCCCCCACCAGCGTGGCGAAGACGGCGCCGTTGAGCAGCCCGACCAGAACCTCCTTGCCCACCACGCGGGGGGCGTTGGAGGACGACAGCTCGCGCGTCGCCAGGGCGCGCACCGCCACGGTCAGCGTCTGGGTCCCGGCGTTGCCGCCCATCGAGGCGGTGATCGGCATCAGCACGGCCAGCGCCACGATCTGCTCAATGGTCGCCTCGAACAGCGAGATGACGCCCGCCGCCGCGAAGGCGGTGAACAGGTTCAGACCCAGCCACGAAATGCGCGAGCGCGAGGTTTCCAGAACCGAGCGGTAGATGGAGGTGTCGCCGACGCCGCCCAGCTTGCCGATGTCGTCCTCGGCCTCCTCGTCGATGATGTGCACAACGTCGTCGACGGTGATGACGCCGATCAACCGCCCGCCGGCGTCCACCACGGGGGCGGAGACCAGGGCGTACTGGCGGAACAGGTTCGCCACCTCTTCCTGGTCCATGGTGGCGGGGATGGTGTCGACCTCCTCCGTCACCAGATCGGCGATGCGGACCGACCGCTTCTGGCGCAGCAGGCGCGATAGCGGCACCGCCCCGACCACCCGGTGCATCGGATCGACGACGAAAATGTCGTAGAAGTCCTCCGGCAGCTCGTCGGTGGCGGCGCGGACGTAGTCGATGGTCTTGCCCACCGTCCAGAATTGCGGCACCGCCACCAGATCGCGCTGCATCAGGCGGCCGGCGGTGTCTTCGTCGTAGGTCAGGTTCTCCTGGACCAGCGCGCGGTCGGCGGCCGGCAGATTCTCCAGCACCTCCCGCCGTGTGTCCTCATCCAGGCCCTCGATAACGTCGACGGCGTCGTCGGTGTCCAGCTCCGCGACGGCGGCGGCCAGTTCCTTGGGCTCGAACAGCTCGACGATCTCCTCGCGGAGATCGGGGTTGAGGTAGCTCAGCACCTCGCCGTCGAAGTCGGGGCGCAGGACGCCGACCAGAGCCTCCCGGTCGTCGTGGCCGAGTTGCTCGATCAGGTCGGCGATGTCGGCGGGGTGAAGCTTGTCCACCTCCGCGCGCAGATCGTCGCGCCGTCCGGCGTGCAGCCGTTCGACGATCTCCTCCACGAATTCCGGCTCGACGCCATAGGCGCGCTCCTCCTCGCCGTCCTCGCGGGGCGGGGCGGGGCGTTCGGCCGGGTGCGGCTCATCGTCCTGGATACGATCCGGTTCCTGGCGGTCGGTGTGCATGGCGGCACCCTCCCTGTACGATGGCAATGCGGCGTGACGGCATGGTCCTGCGATCGGCCGACCATGGCGCACCGGCGTTTGCGGGTTGGTGGGGAGCCCTTGCGGGTTTCCGCCGAGGCGCCCACCGAATATAGGTGTGACACCGCTTTGTCCAGCGCGGCGGGCCATTCCCGGACCTCCGGCCTCTCGCGCAATGCTTGCGTGGACTGCGCAATTCGTGCACCCATACTGCCAACGGGGCTTTTCACCCCGCGCAGGCAGCGAAAAACAGACACCACCGGCCAACGGATGTGACGATGGAGTACGCCTACACCGACATCGACGGTCAGGAAGGGATCATGCTGTCGGGGCGTTTCACCTACGACGACAGCCGCAAATTCCATGATCTGCTGGCGGACTGGGACATCGGCGCGCGGCCCGAGGTGAGGTTGGACCTGCGTTACATGACCTTCCTGGATTCCGCGGCGATCGGCATGCTGTTCGTGCTGGCCAACCGCTGCCGCGACGCAAAGGGGCTGGTGACGGTGCACAACGCGCAACCTTACATTGTGCAGACCATGCGCCGTGTTGCGCTCGACCAATATGTGGAGTTTCGCTGAGGAAGAAAACTCTGAAAGGACGGCCTCGATCGGGGGCGGCCTGGAAATGAAGGCCCTGAAACGAAAAAGCCCGCTGTGGTCCGATGGACCGGCGGGCTTTTCGTTTGTTTGCCTGACCCCCCATTTCTGGGGGATGGTGCGGTCGAGAAGACTCGAACTTCCACGACATTTCTGCCACAGCGACCTCAACGCTGCGCGTCTACCAATTCCGCCACGACCGCACAAGGCTGGTAGAACCGAGGAGGGAAGTGCTCCCCTCATCGGGTGGAGCGGGGGAATAGCAGATCCCCGATGACCGATCAAGCGGCGTCTCGCGTTTTTGCCAAAGAAAGTTCATAACGTCGGCATGACCGACCTCACCGCCCCCGTTCCGCCGTTTGCCGATGCCCGTGACGATGCCGTTCCCGCCGCCGCCCCGGCGCGGGCGGTGGAGTGGCGCATCAGCGACACGCCCGTCCCCTACCCCGACGCGCTGGCCGAGATGGAGGCGCGCGTCGAAGCCATCCGCGCCGGCACCGCGCCGGAGTTGGTCTGGCTGCTCGAACATCCGCCCCTCTACACCGCCGGAACCAGCGCGCGGGAGGAGGACCTGCTGGAGCCGGGCCGCTTTCCCGTCTATCAGGCCGGGCGCGGCGGGCAGTTCACCTATCACGGGCCGGGGCAGCGTGTGGCCTATGTTATGCTCGACCTGAAGACGCGCGGTGCCGACATCCGCGCCTTCGTCCAGGATCTGGAGGAATGGCTGATCCGCACGCTGGCCGCCTTCAACATCCGCGGCGAACGGCGGGAGGGCCGCGTCGGCATCTGGGTGGACAAGCAGCCCTACGGCGGCGCCCCCGGCCAGGAAGACAAGATCGCCGCGATCGGCGTGCGCGTGCGCCGCTGGGTCAGTTTCCACGGCGTCGCCCTGAACGTGGAGCCGGACCTGTCGCACTTCGCCGGCATCGTCCCCTGCGGCATCAGCGAGCATGGGGTGACCTCCATCGTGGCGCTCGGCCATCTCGTCGCCATGGAGGATGTGGACGCCGCCCTGATCGCCAGCTTCGGGGACGTCTTCGGCGGCGGGTCGGAAGGGGAATGATCCCTACCGCTTCGGCGCTCCGGCGGACTGCGCGTCGTTCAGGACGCGCACGTCCTCGTTGGTGATCGAGACGATGGTGCAGCCGGTGCTGTCGCCGTTGCGGAAGAGATAGATCAGCCGGCGGTTCGCCTGCTTCTTCGGATCGTGCAGATTCAGGCCATGGCCGAAGGCGACCCCCAGCACCTCGCCCTTGAAGATAGCGCGATAGCGCAGGGGCGTCTGCTCCCGGAACTGGCGGGCCGCGCAGGCTTTGCTCAGCTCCTTCTCAAAGGTCCCGGCGTGCCGCCAGTCCTGGGTGGAGCGGATCATCACCCATTGCGGCGGCAACGGGAATTGGACCACCGGCGGAGACAGCGGCAGGTCATAGCCGCCGGGCGGCACCGGCGGCATGTGCCCCGGCTCCGTCCGGTCGAGCGGCCCCTTGGCCCAGGCTGCCCCGGCGCCCAGCGCGCCGAGAATAAAAAAAAGGCTTCGGGCTGCGCCGCACAGAAGCCGGAGCGCTGGTTTTGGCCTTCTGCCGCTCATTCCAATCTGTTTGCCTCTTCCATCCCAAGCTGTTCGCCTCCTCCCCCGAAAACCGGGAGAGGAGGCATCGAGCATCAGGCGGCCTACGCCGCCGGTTCGCTGCCGTAAACGGACTTGGTCTCCAGGAACTCCTCGAAACCGACCTCGCCCCACTCGCGCCCGATACCGGACTGCTTGTAGCCGCCGAAGGGGGCGGCAAGGTCGATGGAGGCGCCGTTCAGATGCACCATGCCGGTGCGCAGACGCTTCGCCACCGCCCGCGCCTCGTCCACCGTGCCGGCGTAGACGTAGCCGGACAGGCCGTAGAGCGAGTCGTTGGCGCTGTGGATCGCCTCCTCGATATCCTCGTAGGGGCGGATGGTGAGGACCGGGCCGAAGATCTCCTCGCGCATGATTGTCATGGTGTCGGTGGCGCGGCTGAAGACGGTGGGCTTGGCGTAGAAGCCGCGCTCCAGCCCCTCCGGACGGCCCGGACCGCCGCACAGCAGGGACGCCCCCTCCTCGATGCCGGCCTGGATCAGGCGCTGCACCCGCTCGTACTGGCGTTGGTTGGCGATCGGGCCGACGCCGGTGCGGTCGCCGCGCGGGTCGCCGACCACCAGACGGGCGCAGACCTGGGCGGCGATCTTCTCCGCCTCGTCCAGGCGGGAGGCCGGGACATACATGCGCGACGGCGCGTTGCAGCTCTGCCCGGTGTTGGACATCATCGACCGCACGCCGTGGGTCACCGCCTTGGTCAGGTCGGCGCTCTCGCAGATGATGTTGGCGGACTTGCCGCCCAGTTCCAGCGACACGCGCTTGATGCTGTCGGCGGCGTTGTGGGACACCGACGCCCCGGCGCGGGTGGAGCCGGTCAGCGACACCATGTCGACCAGCGGGTGCGAGGCCAGCACCGGGCCGACCACCGCGCCGTCCCCGTAGAACATGTTGAAAACGCCCGCCGGCACGCCGGCCTCGTGCAGGATCTCGGCGAAGATCCAGGCCGAATAGGGGGCGAACTCGCTGGGCTTCAGCACCATCGTGCAACCGGTGGCCAGCGCCGGGGCGACCTTGCAGGCGATCTGGTTGATCGGCCAGTTCCATGGCGTGATCATGGCGCAGACGCCGACCGGCTCGCGCAGGATGCGGGTGGTGCCGCGGGTCCGCTCGAACGGGTACTCGCGGGCCGCCTCCAGGGCCGTCTTGAAATGGGCCAGCCCCATGAAGGCCTGCGCCGGCTTGGACAGCGCCGCCAGGGGCGCGCCCATCTCCTCGGTGATGGCGTCGGCCACCTCGTCCATGCGCTTTTCGAAGAGCGCGCAGACGGCGGCCAGCAGTTCCAGCCGCTCGTTCAGGGGGGTGCGGGAAAAGCCGTCGAAGGCGGCATGGGCCGCGGCCACCGCGCGCTGCGCGTCCTCCGGCCCGCCGAGCGCCACGGTGCCCGACACCTGCTCCGTCGCCGGGTTCAACACCTCCATCACGGTGGCGCCCGCAGCGGGTTCGATCCAGGCGCCGCCGATGTAGAAGGATTGGCAGGTCTTCATCTCTAATCCCCTTGCTCTCTTCGTTGGCATTTTCGGGTGAAACGATCCTGCCCCCTCAGGCGCCGTTTGCCAAAGCTTTCCATCGGGAAAATCCGGATAGGTCAGAAGACCGGACCCTGTTGACAGATCAATGGTTTCACGGTCTGATCGTTGAACACATACGTGCCGCCGCAACAATCACGGTGAGCCGAACGACAAGAATCGGGCCGCAACAACCGCGGTCCAAGGGCTGGGAGCCTGCTTCACGGGTACAAATCAATCGTACAATCAGGGGGACGAGGGATGGCCTTACGTGATCGGCATTGGCGTCTTGCGGATGCGTTGCGCTCAGGAACCTTGAAACACACCCTGCCGGCGGTGGCCGCCCTGGCCCTGCTGGCCGCGGCCCCAACGCCTTCGCAGGCCGCCACCCTGACAGTGGGAACCTCGGCGGAAC
Source organism: Azospirillum brasilense (assembly GCF_001315015.1). Lineage (NCBI taxonomy): Bacteria > Pseudomonadati > Pseudomonadota > Alphaproteobacteria > Rhodospirillales > Azospirillaceae > Azospirillum > Azospirillum brasilense. The sequence continues at coordinate 504,438 of NZ_CP012917.1, forward strand.
CCAGCGCGCTCGACCCGCACTACCACAACCTCGGCCCCAACACGCGCGCCCGCAAGCATGTGTTCGAATCGCTTGTCAGCATGGACGCCAAGATGCGGCTCCAGCCCGAACTGGCGGAAAGCTGGCGCGCCGTCGATGAAACCACTTGGGAATTCAAGCTGCGCAAGGGCGTGAAGTTCCACGACGGCACCGAGTTCACGGCGCAGGACTTCGTCTACACGGTCTGCCGCATCCCGAACGTCGCCAACAGCCCGTCCTCCTTCACCGTCTACACCAAGGGCATCGCGGGGATCGAGGCGCCGGACCCTCACACCCTCCTCATCAAGACCGGCAAGCCCTACCCGCTGCTGCCGGTGGAGCTGTCGACCTTCGGCATCATCTCCGCCAAGGCGGCGGGCGGCGAGGCGGTGACCTTCGACAAGGCGGGCTGCAAGGCCGAGTCCTGGCCGACCACGCAGGCCTTCAACGACGGCTCGCTGATGATCGGCACCGGGCCGTTCAAGCACAAGTCCTACACCAAGGGCGACCGGCAAATCCTGGAGCGCAACCCCGACTACTGGGGACCGCAGCCGGCCTGGGACACGGTGGTCTTCCGCCCGATCACCAGCGACGGGCCGCGCGTCGCCGCCCTGCTCGCCGGCGACGTGGACATGATCGAATCGCCTCCGGTGCAGGACATCGAGCGGCTGAAGTCCGCCCCCAACGTCTCCCTGGCCCAGGCCCAGTCGAACCGCGTGATCTATCTGGCGCTTGGCGTCCAGGACACCCCGCCGACCATCACCGGCACCGAAGGCAAGAATCCGCTGAAGGACCCGAAGGTGCGCAAGGCGCTGTCGCTGGCGGTGGACCGCGACGCCATCGTGAAGCGCATCATGATGGGCGTGGCGGAGCCGGCGAACCAGTATCTCCCCGCCGGCTTCTACGGCAACAACCCGGAGGTCACGGTCGCCACCGACGCCAACAAGGCCAAGCAGCTCCTGGCCGAGGCCGGCTACCCGAAGGGCTTCCAGCTCACGCTCGGCACGCCGAACGACCGCTACATCAACGACGACAAGGTGGCCCAGGCGGTCGCCCAGATGTTCACCCGCATCGGCGTGCAGACCCAGGTTGACGCGACCACCGCCAACGTCTTCTTCTCCAAGCGCAACAAGCAGGAATACAGCGTCTTCCTGGCCGGCTGGGGTGCCGATTCGGGTGAGATGTCGTCGCCGCTGAAGGCGCTGATCGCCACGCCGATCAAGGAGAAGGGCTACGGCACCACCAACTACACCAGCTACTCCGACCCGGAGCTGGACGGCATGCTGGACACAGCGCTGGCGACCGTGGACGACGCCAAGCGGGAGAAGCTGCTCCAGGCCGCGGTGAAGCGGGCGGTGGACGCCGACATCATCATCCCGTTGCATTACGAGGTGACGGTCTGGGCGATGAAGAAAGGGCTGAGCTACGAACCGCGCGCCGACCAGTACACGCTGGCGCAGAAGGTGACCCCCGCGAAGTGATCGTGGTTTGGGCGCGGCCCTCTTCCCCTCTCCCCTCTGGGGAGAGGGTTAGGGTGAGGGGGATGCGCTTTTGCCGGACGTACCGCCGCGCGCAACCCCCTCACCCTCCCCTCTCCCCAGAGGGGAGAGGGTTAGACAGTAGCGGAGCGCCATGCTTGTCTTCATCCTCCGGCGGCTGGCGCAGAGCGCGGTCGTCGTGGTGGCGATGTCGGTGCTGGTCTTCGCCGGCATCTTCGCCATCGGCAACCCCATCGACGTGCTCATCAGCCCCGAGGCCGACGCGTTCGAACGCGCCGCCGCCATCGCCCGGCTGGGGCTCGACAAGCCCATGCACGAGCAGTTCCTGCGCTTCGTGGACAGCGCGCTCGGCGGCGACCTCGGCACCAGCTTCGTGCATGGGGTGCCGGCGCTCGGCCTCGTGCTGCAGCGATTCCCGGCGACGCTGGAGCTGGCGCTCTGCGCCATGCTGGTGGCGGTGGTGCTGGGCATCCCTCTGGGGCTGTGGGCCGGGCTGAAGCCGGATTCCCTGGCCGGGCGGGTCATCATGACCGGCTCGATCCTCGGCTTCTCGCTGCCCACCTTCTGGGTGGGCATGATGCTCATCATGGCCTTCGCGGTGACTCTGGGCTGGCTGCCGGCGGGGGGGCGCGGCGAGACGGCGAGCCTGTTCGGCGTGCAATGGAGCTTCCTGACCGCCGACGGGCTGGCCCATCTGATCCTGCCCGCCGTCAATCTGGCCCTGTTCAAGCTGTCGCTGGTCATCCGGCTGGCCCGCGCCGGCACGCGGGAGGTCGCCTTGCAGGACTATGTGAAGTTCGCCCGCGCCAAGGGGCTGGCGCCCGCGCGGGTGGTCGGGGTGCACATCCTGAAGAACATCATGATCCCGGTGGTCACCGTCCTGGGGCTGGAGCTGGGCAGCGTCATCGCCTTCTCGGTGGTCACGGAATCGGTCTTCGCCTGGCCGGGCATGGGCAAGCTGCTGATCGACAGCATCCTCCAGCTCGACCGGCCGGTGGTGATCGCCTATCTGCTGGTGACGGTGCTGCTGTTCGTCGTCATCAACCTGATCGTCGATCTGGTCTATTCGCTGCTCGATCCGCGAATCCGGCTGGGCGGAGGGCGGGCATGAGCAGCATCACGGCCAAGGCCCCGGCGGTCGAGACGCCCTTCCTGCGGCTGGCGCGGGACTTCGCGCGGTCGCGCACGGCGCTGGCCGGGCTGGCGGCGCTGGTGGTGATCGTGCTCGCCGCCCTGCTCGCCCGCTGGGTGGTGCCGCAGGACCCCTACGACCTCGCCCAGCTCGACATCCTCGACGGCATGATGGCGCCGGGATCGCTGGGCGGCGGCGGCTGGACCTATTGGCTGGGCACCGACGACCAGGGGCGCGACATGCTGTCGGCCATCGTCTTCGGCCTGCGCACCAGCCTGCTGGTCGGGGTGGTCGCCACACTGGCCGCGCTCGCCGTCGGGGTGGCGGTCGGTCTGCTCGCCGCCTATGCGGGGGACCGGGTGGACGGGCTGGTCATGCGGCTGGTCGACATCCAGCTCTCCTTCCCGGCCATCCTGATCGCGCTGATCCTGCTGGCCCTGCTGGGCAAGGGGGTGGACAAGGTGATCGTCGCGCTGGCCGCCGTGCAGTGGGCCTACTACGCCCGCACCATCCGCGGCTCCGCCCTGGTCGAGCGGCGCAAGGAGTACATCGAGGCCGCGCAATGCCTTGCCCTGCCCCACCGGCGGATCATGATGCGCCACCTGCTGCCCAACTGCCTGCCGCCGCTGATCGTGGTGGCGACGGTGCAGGTCGCCCATGCCATCGCGCTGGAGGCGACGCTGAGCTTCCTCGGCGTCGGCGTGCCGGTGACCCAGCCGTCGCTGGGGATGCTGATCGCGTCCGGCTACCAGTACATGCTCTCGGGCGATTACTGGGTCAGCCTGTTCCCCGGCCTCGCCCTGCTGGTCACCATTGTGGCGATCAATCTGGTTGGGGACCGGCTGCGCGACGTCCTCAACCCGCGGCTCAATCATTGAAAGGGGGCACGCGATGACCGAACCCCTGCTGCGCGTGGATGGTCTGAAGACCCATTTCCTCACCCGCGCCGGCACCGTGAAGGCGGTGGACGGGGTGAGCCTGCGGCTCGACCGCGGCGAGATCCTCGGGCTGGTCGGCGAGTCCGGCTCCGGCAAGTCGGTGACCGGGCAATCCATCCTCGGCCTTGTCGATCCACCGGGTCGGGTGGTCGGCGGCCGGGTGCTGTTCCGGGGCGAGGATCTGGTGGGCGCCGGGGAGAAGCGGCTACGCGCCATCCGCGGGCGGCGCATCGCCATGATCTTCCAGGACCCGATGATGACGCTGAACCCGGTGCTGAGCATTGGCACGCAGATGGTCGAGGCCGTGCAGGCCCACGAAAAGGTCAGTCGGGCCGAGGCGTGGGAGCGCTCGCGCCGGGCGCTGGCCCGCGTCGGCATCGCCTCGCCCGACGAGCGGCTGGCCGCCTACCCGCACCAGTTCTCCGGCGGGATGCGCCAGCGCGTGGCCATCGCCATCGCCCTCCTCCACTCCCCCGACCTTATCATCGCCGACGAGCCGACCACCGCGCTCGACGTGACCATCCAAGCGCAGATCCTGTTCGAGGTGCAAAAACTCTGCCGCGAGACAGGGACGGCGCTGATCTGGGTGACCCACGACCTCGCCGTCGTGTCGGCGCTGGCCGACCGGGTGGCGGTGATGTACGCGGGCCGGGTGGTGGAGACCGGGACGGTGGCCGAGATCATCGGCACCCCGCGCCACCCCTACACCCGCGGCCTTCTGGAGTCGGTGCCCAGCCGCAACCGGCGCGGCGTGCCGTTGCGCTCCATCCCCGGCATGACGCCCTCCATCCTCGACCTGCCGGAGGGCTGCGCCTTCCGCCCGCGCTGCGACCGGTCCACCGGAGCCTGCGCCGTGATGCCGGAGTTGAGCGGCGAGCGGGAGGACCGCGCCTGGCGCTGCTGGAATCCCGTCGGGGCGGAAGCGCGGGGAGACGCCGCATGACCGCCGCTCCCATCATCGAACTGGATGGGCTGACCAAGCGCTTCTCGCGCAAGCTGGACGTGGTGGAGCGCTTCGCCCGCCGGCTGGGCGCGGCCATCGACGACCGGGCGGTGCAGGCGGTCAGCGGCGTGGACCTGTCCATCGCGGAAGGCGAGGTGGTCGGGCTGGTCGGCGAATCCGGCTGCGGCAAGAGCACGCTGGGCCGCATGGTCGCCGGCATCCTGCCGCCGAGCGCCGGCACCCTGCGCTGGCGCGGCCGCGACCTGCGGGAGCTGTCGCCAACCGACCGCTACCACGCCAACCTGAAGATCCAGATGGTCTTCCAGGACCCCATGGCCTCGCTCAACCCGCGCCTGCGCGTGGCGGACATCGTCGGCGAGGCGCCAGTGGTCCACGGGCTGGTGCCGCGGCGGCAGGCGGAGGATTATGTGGCCGCGACGCTGCGGCAGGTCGGGCTGGACCCCGCCTATCTGCGGCGCTACCCGCACCAGTTCTCCGGCGGGCAGCGGCAGCGCATCGGCATCGCCCGCGCGCTGGCGGTGCAGCCGGACGTGCTGGTCTGCGACGAGTCCGTCGCGGCGCTCGACGTGTCGATCCAGGCGCAGATCATCAATCTCTTCATGCGCCTGCGCGAAGAACTGTCGCTGACCTATCTCTTCATCAGCCACGACCTGGGCGTCGTGGAACACATTTCCGACCGCACCGCGATCATGTATCTTGGACGGATCGTGGAGTTGGCCCCGACACCGGAGCTGTTCGACAAACCCAATCATCCCTATGCCAAGGCGCTGTTGGACGAGGCGCCGCGCGTGTCCGTGGAGAAGCGGCGGTTCGCGCCGATCCGCGGAGAGATTCCATCGCCCCTCGACCCGCCGTCGGGCTGCGCCTTTCATCCGCGCTGCCCGCACGCGATGCCACGCTGTTCGGCGGAACGCCCGGCCCTGCGCGCGATCGCGCCCCGGCGCTGGTCCGCCTGCCATCTGAACGAAACCACAGGTCCATGATGCCCTCACCCGATCCCGCCGGCCCATCCGCGTGCAGCCCGCGCACGCTGGAGCTGCTGCGCGACCTGATCGCCTTCGACACGACCAGCCGCAACTCCAACCTCGACCTGATCCACTACATCCGCGACCATCTCGCGGCGCTGGGCGTGTCCAGCACGCTGGTGTTCAACGAGGAACGGACCAAGGCCAACCTCTACGCCACCATCGGTCCGATGGATCGCGGCGGCGTCTGCCTGTCGGGCCACACCGACGTGGTGCCGGTGGACGACCAGGACTGGTCCAGCGATCCCTTCACCCTGACGGAGCGCGACGGCAAGCTGTTCGGGCGCGGCACCGCGGACATGAAGGGCTTCATCGCGGCGGCGCTGGCCATGGCGCCGGACTTCCTGGCCGCCAACCTGACGACGCCGGTCCATTACGCTTTCTCCTACGACGAGGAGTTGGGTTGCCTCGGCGTGCCCGGCCTGCTGACCCAGCTCGCCGGGATGGCGGTGAAGCCGCGCCTGTGCGTCGTCGGCGAGCCGACGCGGATGCGGGTGATCGTCGGCCACAAGGGCAAGGTGGCGCTGCGTTGCCGCGTCCACGGCCACGCCTGCCACTCCTCGCTCGCCCCGCAGGGGGTGAACGCCGTGGAGTACGCGGCGGAGCTGGTGTCCTTCCTGCGCGGCATGGGCCGCCGCTTCGCCGAGCAGGGGCCGTTCGATTACGATTACGACGTGCCCTACACCACGGTGCACACCGGGGTGATGGAGGGCGGCACGGCCCGCAACATCGTCCCCTCCGACGCCTCCTTCGAGTTCGAGATCCGGCATCTCGCCGACCACCCGGTGGCGCCGATGCTGAAGGAGCTGCGGGACTTCGCCAAGACGCTGGAGCCGGAGATGCGCGCCGTCCGTCCGGACGCGGGATTCTCCTGGGAAACCCTGTCGGACAGCCCGGCGCTCGACACCCCGCCGGAGTCGGAGGAGGTGACGCTGGTCAAGAACCTCGCGGAGCAGAACGGCCATGGCAAGGTGGCCTTCGGCACGGAGGGCGCGCTGTTCACCAGCATCGCCAACATCCCCGCCGTGGTCTGCGGCCCCGGCGACATCGAGCAGGCCCACAAGCCCGACGAGTATGTGGAGCTGAGCGAACTCGCCCGCGCCGAGCGCTTCCTGCACCGTCTGAGGGATGCCGCGAAAAAGGGCCTGTAACGCAGAAGGGCCGGAGCGTTGCCGCTCCGGCCCCCTTTTCAATTGTCCCTGGACCGTTGCGCTTCGCCGGTCAGTGGACCTCCACGCTGACGATGGCCGGCAGGGTGCGCAGGAAATCGACACCCGTGTCGGTCGCCTCGACGACGAGGTGGCCGCAGCGGTCGTGCCCGCGCAGGCGGGCCTCCGCGCCCATGCCGGCGGTGCGCAGCGCCTCCGACAGAACGGACACCGCGGTGCGGACCCAGGCCCGATGCTCGGCCAGACTCTTGTACGCCGTTGCTTCCGAGTGATTCAGGGTAACGGTAAAGGTGTGCAGCTCGATGGTCATAAGAGCTCCGGAATGAACCGATTGTTCTGGGACAAGCTCAGTGTTTGACGCTGTTCGAGCATCCGCTCCGCCCCAACCGGACGGTGTGTGAAAACAAGCTGGAAAGGGACGTGCGGACACTTGCCGGTTGGCGGATTGAATCCGGGGATCAGCCGATCGGCGAAAAGGGTCCCTTTCGATTTGGGGAGCAAACAAACCGCAGTGTAATCGAAACCGGCGGCCAATGCTTGTGATATCGTGGGAACGCTGCTCTGCGCCAAGAGCGTTCACGGGACGCAAAAGGGGTAGCCACGGCCCGGCCACCCCGCAGCACGTCACGGCCCCGCCGGACCGCCCTCAATCCAGGAAGATGTCCGGCGCCAGCGGGGCGCCCGGCTTGACCGCGTAGGGCTCCAGGTCGGTGACGCCCTCCTCCGCCAGCACCTCGTCGTCGATGAAGAAGTGTCCGGTGCAGGTCCTGGCGTCGCGGGTCAGGATGGCGTGGGCGGCGTCGGCCAGGATCTCCGGCTTGCGGCAGTTGTCGAACTCGGCGGCGCCCTTCAGCATGGCGATGGCCGCCGTGCCGATGATCGTGCGCGGCCACAGGGAGTTCACCCCCACCTTGCCGCGGAACTCCGCGCTCATGCCCAGCGTGCACAGGCTCATCGCGTATTTGGCGATGGTATAAGCGGTGTGGTGCTGGAACCAGCGCGGATTCAGGTTCAGCGGCGGCGACAGGGTCAGGATGTGCGGGTTCTCGGCCTTCAGCAGATGCGGCAGGCAGGCCTGGGAGCAGGCGAAGGTGCCCCGCCCGTTGACCCCCATCATCAGGTCCCAGCGCTTCAGCGGCGTGTCCAGCGTGCCGGTCAGGCTGATTGCGCTGGCGTTGTTGACCAGGATGTCGATGCCGCCGAAGGTGTCCACCGTGCGGGCCACCGCCTCGGCCACCTGCGCGTCGTCGCGGATGTCGCAGAGGATCGGCAGAGCCTTGCCACCGGCGGCCTCGACCTCCTCCGCGGCGGAGAAGATGGTGCCGGGCAGCTTTGGGTGCGGCTCCGACGTCTTGGCGGCGATGACGACGTTGGCGCCGTCGCGGGCGGCGCGCAGCGCGATGGCCTTGCCGATGCCCCGGCTGGCGCCGGTGATGAACAGGGTCTTGCCCTTCAGCGTGCGCGTGTCCGTCATGTCGCTTCCCTCCCCATGGTTCTTCCGCCGCAGTTGGCCGGTTGCCGGCGATGCTATCACACATTCCCCGCGGCCCGTCCAGACGCGCGCGTCATTCAATTGACCTATGCGTCAATACACCATCCCGTCTAGACTGCGCTTGCCCCTCTCGTTCGGGAGTTCCGGCCGGTGCGCCGTCACATCCTCGCCCTCGCGCTGATCCTCGGCGCCTCGCCCGCCTTCGCGCAGGTGGTGGCGCAGCACCTGTTCTTCGAGGCCGTGCCTGCGGCCTCCCCGCCCAACACGTCCTACGAGGCGCGGCAACGCCTGACCGAGCGCGCCCGGACCGACCTGCTGCCCGCCATTCTGGATTCCACCGGCCTGGATGGAGCGGGCGCGGTCACCGACCTGCGAATGGGCGGTTACCGGCTCCGGACCAACCCGTCGCTCCACCTGACCTTGCGGCTGGAGGACGGCCCCGCCGATCGGCTGGCCGGGGCCATCGCCTGGAGCCTCGAACAGGACAGCGTCCTGGTGGCCGATTTCGACAGCGCCGACGGCGCCACCGGCTATGCCCTGGTCCGCTTTCCCGCTGGCAGCCTGACGCCGGACCGCGCCCAGCGCTTCTTCCTCGCCGCCGCGGCGGAGCATGAGGGGCTCGGCGGCGGCTACACCGCCTTCGGCGACACGCTGCTGTTCCTGAATCTACGCGGCGACGACGGAACGCCCTACAGCGGTCTCCCCGACGAGGCCTTCGCGGAGTTTCTGAGCCGTGCCGTCGCGGCCTTCCCCGGTGCGGCCCTGACCGCGACCGGACGCGCCGACGCGCGGCTCATCCTCCAGCCGCCCCAGCCCGACAGCCCTGCCCTCGCCCCGCTGCGGGCACGTCACGCGGCGCTGGTGTCCGAAATCCTGACCGCCGAGCCCGCCCGATGACGACCCATCTCTCCCGCCGTTGCGTCCTGGCGTTGGGCGCCGCCGGCCTCGCCACGCTGGCCGCTCCGGCGCGGGCGCAGGACTTCGCGCCCGGGCTGCTCTATGCGGTCGGGCAGAAGTTCGACAAGAGCTTCAACGAGGGCGCCTTCACCGGGGCGGAGCGGTTCAAGGAGGCCACCGGGGTCGCCTACCGCGACTATCTGCCCGCCAGCACGGCGCAGTTCGATCAGGCGGTGGCCGCCCTGCTGCGCCGCGGTGTGACCGACCTCGCGCTGATCGGCTTCTACTACGCCGCTCCGCTGGCCAGCCTCGCGCCGAGGCACCCCGCCGTCCGCTTCACCCTGGTCGATGCGGTGGTGGAAGCGCCGAACGTCCAGTCCGTGACCTTCAAGGAGCAGGAGGGGTCCTTCCTCGTCGGCATGCTGGCGGCCATGGCCTCGCGGACGGGCACCGTCGGCTTCATCGGGGCGCTGGACATCCCGCTGATCCGCAAATTCATCGCCGGCTTCCAGCAGGGCGCCCGCCACGCCCGCCCGGACATCGGCCTGCTGGTCAATTTCGTCGGCACCACCCCCGCCGCCTTCAACGACCCGACCACCGGGGCCGAGGTGGCGAAGGCCCAGTTCCAGCGCGGCGCCGATGTGGTGTTCGCCGGGGCCGGCGTGTCCAACTTCGGCATCTTCGCGGCGGCCAAGGACGGCGGGCGCCTCGCCATCGGGGTGGACAGCAACCAGAATCACCTCTACCCCGGCACCATCCTGACCTCGATGCTGAAACGGGTGGATCTGGCGGTGGAGCGCGCCTTCGGGGAGGGGCGCAGCGGCGCCTGGGCCCCCGGCCCGCGCGCCCTGGGATTGGCCGAGCGCGGCGTCGATTACGCGCTGGACGACAACAACCGCGCGCTGGTCACCCCCGCCATGAGGGACCGGTTGGAGGAGGCGCGCGAGGGCATCATCCGGGGCCGCATCCGGGTGGCGGACGCCTCGTAGCCACCCTCAAGCGTATTGCGGTTCGACTCCGACGGCGAAGCTCAGGTCGGCGCCGCGCAGGGTCTCCGTGGTGGCGCGGATGCGCGTCAGGTCGGTGCCGTGCAGGATCGCGCGGGCGAGGCTGGTGTCGCGCAGATCGGCGCCGGTCAGGCTGGCCTCGGCGAGGTTGGTCGGCCACAGGCGGCTGCCGTCCCCGGCCAGATCCACCGGGCGCAGCCGCGCCCGCCACAGCTTGGCCCCCGCCAGATTGGCGCCGCGCAGGTTGCAGCCGGACAGGTCGGCGCTGGTGAAGTCCGCCTCGCGCAGGTCGCAGTAGGACAGGTCCGCCATCACCAGCTTCGCCCCGGAGAAATCCGCCCCGCGCAGCCCGCAGAAGCGCATCACGCTACCGGCCAGGAGCTGGTTGGCGAAGTTGTAGCCGCGCAGGTCGACGCGCTGCATTTCCAGCCGCTGCCCGGCGGCGGCGTTGCGCTCGACCCAGAGCTGGTGGGCGGAAATGCTGTCGGCCATCCGCCCGGCGAGGCTGACCAGCCCGGTGCCGTCGACGTCGATGCCGCGCCGCTCCAGCGTCTGACGCAGTTCGTCGTCCAGCCGGGCGCCGCACAGGAGGGCGCCTTGCATTTCCACCCGCTCCATCACCGCGCCGATCAGATTGGCGCCGATCAGGATCGTTCCGGTCATGTCACTGCCGGAAAAGGTCGCGCCGCAGAGATCGCAGCCGGAAAAGTCGCATTGCGCCAGACGCGCGTCGGACAGGATGGCGCGGGCCATCTTGGACCCGATGAAGGTGGTGCTGCCGTCGGCGTTGCCCGCCGGCTTGCGTTCGTCCGCGCCCAGCATCATGCCCTTGCGCAGGTCGGCGCCGCGCAGGTTTGCCTCCTCCATCAAGGCGCCCTCCACCCGCGCGCCGCGCAGGTCGGCACCCTCCAGCGACGCGCCGGTGAGATCAGCCTTGGACAGATCGGCGCCGAACAGGTCGGTGCGCGACAGAACGGCCCCCGACAGCCGGGCGCTGTTCAGGTTCGCCCCGCTGAGCTTGGCGCCGCTGAGGTTGATGCGGCGCAGCCCAAGGCCCGACAGGTTGTGGAAGCTGAGGTCGGCGCAGCGCCCCTTCATGCTGGGGTCACGCGTCAGCCATTGCTGATGCTTGACCAGCGCGTTGCGGATCGCCCTCAGATATCGCTCTTCCACGTGCGACGCCTCCGCGCCGTCCAGCCGTTTCCGCCGGCACCACACGCCGGTTGAACGATCGGGACCCTTGCCACGCTGGGATGTTACCAGAGCCGCCTGGAAAAAGCGAAAGCGCTGATTTGTTTCGCCTCAGCGCAGCGTGTCGGACAGCAGTGCGCCGCGCGAGGCCATCATGTAAAGCCCCATGTGGTGCGCCGGCTCCTGCGGGTGGGCCGCCGTCTCCGGAAGGCCGAGGCCCCGCGCCGTCTCCTCCGGCAGGTCGTAGGTGGCGCAGCCCGGCTCGTAGACCACCACGTCCTTCAGCGTCGGCATCATGCCGTGGTTGCGCGCGGACAGCAGGGTCAGGACGAAGTCCATCACGCACACGTCGGTGCAGATGCCGACGGTGACGACCGACACCAGACGGTTGCCGTTGACCCAGTCCACCAGCCGGTTGCGCCCGGCCTTGCCATCCGCGCCCAGTTCGGTCGCGCCGATGAAGAAGTTGATGCAATCCTTGGCGATCAGGGTCGCCGACGGCTCCGACTCGAGCCAGGCCAGTTCGGACACCAGCTCGTCATGGCCGGTGCCGATCAGGCAGTGCGGGGGATAGGGCGGTTCCGGGTTGTCCGGGTCGTGGCGGTCCAGCGAGACGCAGATCGGCCAGCCGGCCCCGGCGAAGCGGCGGGCCAGACGGTCCGTCTCGGCGATCATGCGGTCGACCTGGGCGTTCGGCACCGCCGGGGCGAGCGGACCGCAACCGACGGCGGCGAACCCCTTCACCTCGTCGATGATCACCAGCCCGGTGCCTCCGGCGGGCATCGCGTAATCGCCGAGCGCCACCGGAAAGGTGCGGCGGATGGTGTCCAGCGCCTCGTCGCTGCGAGTCATCAGGTCCAGCATGGGTCCTCCCTTCAATCGGTGGAAATGTCAGTCCTGTGACCAGGGGTGCGCAACATTTCAGGACTGTGTCCAAGCACTGCGACATTCTGGCCGAACGCTTGCGCATGGGTCCGAAAAGATCAATGGAATTCAGCCTGATCGACCGTTTGTTGCAACCGCGCGACATATTCCTGTCTGCATGCGGCGGGCCGTGCGACGGAATACCGCGGTGCCAAGTCGTGGCTCCCGGTCCTCAATAAAGGAGACGCGAAGCTTCCGCCGCAACCATAAGGTACACCAATGGTTCTATCGGCCGAGTTCCTGGGCATGCTTCTGCTGGTCACCAGCGCCGCGGCGCTCGGCCTGTCCATCGTCATCGACGTCGGGCAGATCACGTCGGAGAAGGCGCGCCAGACCATGATGATGCGCCAGCACGACCGGAAGAAAACGGCGCTGGGTGAATGGACCCGCAAGCTGGAGCAGCGGCGGGAGGAAATGACCGCCTTCCAGGCCCGCACCACCGAATGCAACGGGCGACGGCAGAAGGCGCTGTCGGAGATCCGGGCGCTGGAACTGACCAAGGTGGAGTTCGTCCATGAGCTGGGCGACGGTGAGGAGGCCGGTTGTTTCTGGGCCCGGCTGACCGTTCAGGACGAGTTCCCCGCCATCGAACGGCGCGACGTGATCTTCGCCCGCCAGATCTGGAGCTACCCCAACGTGGCCCATGTCTGGACCTATTCCGTCGAGCAGGCGGCGGCGATGGCGCGCGTCTCCTTCACTGTGAAGAACGGCGTCCTGCCGACCATGGTCGTCCCGCTCGCCCAAGCGCCCGACCCCGACGCGGAAGGAGCGGCGGCATGACCGGCATGATGCTCTATCTCAGCCTTGGGCTGATGGTGCTGACGGTGCTGTCCAACCGCTACTGGCGGCGGCAGCTGGAAGGTCTGCGGCAGGGCCAGCTGCGCATCCGCGAGAAGATGGAGGAGGTTGGGAAGGACGTGGAGGACATCGCCACCGCCTATTCCCAGGCCACCCAGAAGCACGCCGAGGCCGAGAAGCGCGCCCAGAAGGCGGAGCAGGACATGCAGGCCGCCCTGAACGAACTGGAGGCGAGGCAGACCGCGCCGGTCGTGCGCTATCACGTGTTCGACCGCTCCGAACCCCGCCCGGGCCGGTTCTGGGAAGCCGCGGTGCGTCATGTGCCGAGCGACGCCACCGTGATGACCGGCCAACGCGGCTGGCTGGGCATCCGCCGCTGTCTCCTGACCGCCGAAACGGAACGGGAGGTGCGCGAGCGCGTCAGCGCCCGCTACCCGCGCAAGGCCGGATTCCAGGTGTTGGAGGTGGTGCCCTGCCGGGTTGCCGGCCTGTCGGTGAACCGCATCCCCGAACTCAGCACCTTCCGCCGCTCCGCCCCGCCGGAGGAAGCCGCACGGCCTCCCCGTCGGGCCGCCGGCGGCCGCTGACGAGCTTCCGGCCCGCGGGAAAAGGACGGCGCCCCTCCCCGCGGGCCGTCCGCGTCAGCAGTATTTGCGCAGCATGTCGCGAACCTTGTCCGCCATGTCCGGACGACGCAGCGCGTGGGCGAGCGTGGCTTCGATGAAGCCGACCTTGTCGCCGCAGTCGTAGCGGGTGCCTTCGAAACGCAGGCCATGGAAGGGCTGCGTGCCGATCAGCTTGGCCATGGCGTCGGTCAGCTGAATCTCGTTGCCGGCGCCGCGCTGCTGCTTCTCCAGATGGTCGAACACCTCCGGCTGCAGGATGTAGCGGCCGATGATTGACAGGGTGGAGGGCGCCTCTTCCGGCTTCGGCTTCTCGACGAGGCCGCGCACGGTGGCCAGACGGCCGTCGTCCTTCTCCACGTCCAGGATGCCGTAGCTGCTGGTCCGCTCGCGCGGGACGTCCACGACGGCGACGACGTTGCCGCCCACCTCGTTGTAGGCGTCGACCATCTGCTTCAGGCAGGGGGTGTCGCCCTGGACGAAGTCGTCGGGCAGGACGATGGCGAAGGGATCGTTGCCGATCACCGCCCGCGCGCACCACACCGCGTGGCCGAGGCCCAGCGGGACCTGCTGGCGCGTGTAGAAGCAGCGGCCCGGGGCGATCTCGCTGTCGCGCACCACCTCGAGGGCGTCCAGCTTGCCGCGCTCCTCAAGGGTGCGGTTCAGTTCCGTGTCGGCGTCGAAATGGTCTTCGATGGCGCGTTTGCTGCGGCCCGTGACGAACACGAAATCCTCGATGCCGGCGGCCCGCGCCTCTTCCACGGCATGCTGAAGCAGAGGCCGGTCGACCAAAGGCAGCATTTCCTTCGGAATCGCCTTGGTGGCCGGCAGAAAGCGCGTACCGAGACCGGCGACGGGGAACACCACCTTGCGCACAGGCTTTCGCATTGGGGTTCTCTTGTGGTTGCTTGAGGAAATACTTCGAATATGGAGACGATTCGCAGGTTTGCAAAACGCTCGTCCAGCTTTCTGCCACAGGCGATTCGGTGACGCAACTCCCCTTCCGTAACCCGGCAAAAGGTTAGTTGCGCAGCAGCAAATCCTTCGCTTGGTTGATCTTGGCCGCCAAATAGGTGGACCCCCCATGATCTGGGTGCACTTTCATCATCAGCCGTCGGTGGGCGTCCTTTACCTGTTCGGGTGTGGCGCCGGGCGACAACCCCAAAATATCATAGGCCTCGTCGCGGGTCATAGAACCGCCGCCACGACCACCGCCACTGTCCTTCGAACCGGAATTGTTCGCGCTTCCAGCGGATTGATCTTCGGCGGTTTGCCAGCCGGGATGGGAACGCTCCAGCCACGCTTCCAGGACGGAGGCCGATTGCGGATCGTCGCGTCGGCACTCGTCCAGCAGCGCCAGCAATTGCCCCAGGGTCAGCGACTCCAGCGTCCGCCCGCGCCACGGCCCGTGCAGCACCTCCCCCGCCATCGCCCCGGTGTCGTGCTGCAGCGTCATCCGCAGATAGAGCGTCTCGATCTGCGAGGTCTGCCCGCCGCTCGCTGTTCCGTAGGACGAGGGGCGGAAGGCGTCGCGCAGCGTCCGCCAGCGCGTCAGCAGCGGAAAGGCCAACGCCCCCAGCATCATGGCGGTGCCCAGCCGTCCGGTCAGGGTCAGGATGACGACCGTCACGGCCGCCAGCGCGATGCCGCCATAGCGCACCGCCGTGGCCAGCGTGCGCGGGTCCGCGGACACGAAGACGCGGGCCAGCATGGCAAGGCCGGCCACCAGCGCGATGCCCAGGAGGAAAAACCCAAACATCCCGCTCTGCCCCATCTCTAGCCGAATCCTGCCTTATGATGCATGGGTTTGGCCCCCGCGTCCCCCCTGACCACTCCCGAGCTGGCTGGTGAGCAGCCGCACCGCGTCGCCCCGCCCGCGGCTGTAGTGCTCCAGCGCCGCCCGGCCGCCCGCCGCATAGACGGCGACCGCGCTCAGCAGGTCCCGCAATTGCTGGGCGGACGAGCCGTCGAACGGGCAGTAGGCGCCACCGCTCAGCCGCGCGATGGTCTGGAAAGCGCGTTTGGCGATCAGGTCCCCGCGTTCGTGGAAGATGAAGACCGGGACGCCCAGCAGCCCCAACTGGCCCGCCTGATGGGCGAGCTGATCGACGTCCTCCTCCATGCAGTCACCGACGAAGACCAGCGCGTTGACCTTGCGGTCCCGCGTCTGCTTGATGCAGTGACCCAGCACCCGCGCGATCTGGGTCTGGCCGGCCATGCAGGACACCGCGGTCATCCGCCGCAGCAGGTCCTGCGCGTTGCCCACCCAGGGGCTGGCCTGGCATTCGCGGAAGCCACGGTAATAGACGAGCTGGATGTCCAGCCCGCCCAGCGCGGAGGTCGCCTGGAACATCTCTCCCTGAATCTGGCAGGCGCGGTCCCAGGTCGGCTCGCGGCTGGCCGTGGCGTCCATGGCGAACATCAGACGCCCGCGCGGCCCCCCTGTTGCCCGTGGAAGGGCCGCCACACGGCTCAGGAAATCGTCCACCTCGGTCTGGGTGGACCGCTGCTGCGCCGGCAGATTGTCGCGTTCAGCCATCGCCCGTATCCCTTCGCCACGGTGATCCGTCATTCCGTAAAGATGGGCGGCGCGGCGGCATGGGTCCAGACTTGTCCAAGACTTGTCCACGGCGCCGCCCGTTGGGCAACAGGGCGTCCGCCGATGTGGTTCCGCGACGCGGAATCCGCCGGCGGGCTTGCCCCTCTCCCCGCGCCGTGCTTGGGTGGCGCCCATGAGCGACGCCGGTACCACCTTCACTCCCGCCACGCTGCGCGCCCGAATCCTGCACGAGGACGAGGACGTCTTCATCATCGACAAGCCCGCCGGGCTGGCCGTGCACAAGGCCGGGCGGATCACCGACCATCTCGACCTCTACCTGCCCTTCCTGGCGGAGGGGGACGGCACGCCGCCGCGGCTGGCTCACCGGCTGGACCGCGACACGGCGGGCTGCCTCGTGCTCGGGCGGTCCCTCTGGGCGCTGAAGCGGCTGGGCGACATGTTCGCCGCCGGCCATGTCGAGAAGACCTATTGGGCGGTCAGCGAGGGCATTCCGGAGGCGGCGGAGGGGGTCATCGACTACCCCCTGCTGAAGCTGCTGATCCCTGGCGCCTGGAACATCGTGACGCACCCCACTGGCCAGCCCGCCGTCACCGAGTACAAGGTGCTGGGAACCGGCAACGGGCGGGCATGGCTGGAGCTGAGGCCGCGGACCGGGCGCACGCACCAGCTCCGCGTCCACAGCGCGGCCATCGGCTGCCCGCTGGTGGGAGAGCCCTATTACGGCCCGGTGCGCGTGCCGCCGGGGAATCTGCACCTGCTGGCGCGGTCGGTCACCTTCACCATGGCCTTCGACCGCAAACCGGTCACCGCCGTGGCACCGCCCCCGCCGCACATGCGGGACGCGCTGACTGCCTGCGGCTGGACCGAACAAAGCGGGACGTAACAGTCAGCGCCCGACCTCGGTGACGCCGTCGGCCAGCCAGACCATGCGGCCAAGCTCCGCGTCGCCGCCGCGCAGGGCCTTGCCCTTGGCGACCACCGTCCGCCCGGTGTTGTCCTGGATCGGCCCACGGAAGACGGCGGCGTTGCCATTGGCGAGCTGCATCCGCGCCGCGTCGGCGTGGGCCCGCGCCTCCACCCCCACCGCCGGACCATAGGCGGTGTTGCGCACGAAGCCCTGGTCGAAGCCGCCCTGGCGCAGATGCTTCCACGGCTTACCCGCGGCGATCAGCGCGACGGTCTCGGCGTAGGCCTTCTCCCAGGCCCATTCGGCCCCGGTCAGGAAGCCCTGCGGGGCGAAGGCCGACAGGTCGGTGTGCAGGCCGCAGCACAGGATGCCGTGGGCCTCCGCCACCTCGCAAACCGGGCGGGCCCCGTCGAGCTGGGCGGCCAGCACGTCGGCGCCGCCGTCGGCCAGCGCGCGGGCGGCCTCGGCGACCTGCCGCGGCGTCGCCGCCTCGCCGACGAAGGCGACGCGCAGCGCGGTGGCGGAATCGGCGCGCCGGGCGCCCAGCGCGAAGGCGTTCACGCAGCGCAGCACGTCCGGTGCGGGGTGGGAGGCAACGAGGCCGATCGTTTTGCCCCGGCTGGCGTAGCCCGCGACGAGGCCGGAGATGTGCTGCGCTTCCTCCAGATAGCCTTCGAAGAAGCCGGTGTTGATCGGCAGCCGGTCGCGGTCCAGCGGCGCGCCGGAAAACAGGAACACCGCGTCGCGGTGGGCGTCGGCCTGGGCCAGCAGCCCCGGCAGAGCGCCGCCCGCGGCGGTGACGATGACGATCCGGCAGCCCTCGGGGCCGACCAGCTCCTCCGCCGTGGCGGCCAGCGTGTCGGCGGCGTGCTCCCGCTCCTCCAGCCGCAGGCCGGGCAGCCCGGTCAGGGCGCGGGCGGCCTCCGCATGGGCCTGGTTGAAGCCGAAATCCGCGCGGTCGCCGCAGTAGAGGACACCGACGCCCAAGTCGGGCGATCCAAGGGTGGACGATGCCGAGGGTGCCGATTGCCCCAACGCCTGGGGCGCCGTCAGAAGCATGGCCGCGGACCCGAAGGCGCCTCCGAAAGCCCGGAGGATATCCCGGCGGTTATGGGTCAATGTCTTCATGCCCGCCTCCCGATGACGGGGGACTATAACCCTTGGAGGATGGTCAAACCAAGCAATTCGCCTCAATTCCCGCGCCGGAGCCCGTCCGGAGCCTCAAAACGGCACATTGCGCAGCGGAATCGACGCCCCATCCGGCCAATGCAGCAGGTGGCTGACGCAGTGGCGGCAATCGCTGCTGCCGAAGCCGGGGACGGGCACCGGCAGGCCGGACAGCGCCGCGACCAGGGCGCATTCGTCTCCGCCGGGATCGATCCAGGCGCCGAGCATCCGGCCGGCTGCGGTCAGCCGGTCGACGTGCCAGCGCTCCGGCTTGCCGCGACGGAAATGGCGCCCGACCCGCGCCCGCAGGCCCCCCGGCCCCCGCGCGCTGCCGCAATAGAGGTAGCGGCCCGGTGCCAGCACACTTTCCGGCTTGCCGGGCAGGCGAAGGGTCAGCGCACCGTCCAGGGCGATCAGCAGCACATAGGCGCCGGGCTCGGGCGGCAGGGCGTCGGGGCGGTCGTGGAATGGCGGATCGGACGGCATGGCCACGCAGTCTACGCCCGCCGGGGCGCCAGGGCACCTGTGCTATTCGGACCTTTCGCCCCAGCGGCGCGCTCTGCTATCACGCCCGCATCATGTCCCTGCTCGACCCGCTGTTCCGCCAGCATCTCGACCGCCTCACCCAGCGCCACACGCGCCGCACCCTGCTGCCCGTGCGCCCGGAAGGGGCGGGGCGCATCCGGCGCGGCGGGCGGACGCTGCTGAACTTCTCCAGCAACGACTATCTCGGCCTCGCCTCCCACCCCCTGCTGGTGGAGCGCGCCAGCGACTGGGCGCGGCGCTGGGGTGCCGGGGCGACGGCGTCGCGCCTCGTCTGCGGCACGCTGGAGCTTCACACGGAGGTCGAGGCGAAGCTCGCCCGGCTGAAGGGGACGGAGGCGGCGCTTCTGTTCAACTCCGGCTGGCAGGCCAACGCCGCGGTCCTGCCGGCGCTGTTCGACCGCGAGCTTCTGGGCGGTGACGCGCTGGTCTTCACCGACCGGCTGAACCACGCCAGCCTGCACCATGGCTGCGCCGCCGCCGGGGTGCGGCAGATCCGCTTCCGCCACAACGACCTCGACCATCTGGAAACCCTGCTGGCCCAGCGCGCGGGGGAGCCGGGCACGCGCTTCATCGTGACGGAGAGCGTCTTCAGCATGGACGGCGATCGCGCCGACGTGCCGGCGCTGGCCGCGCTGGCGGAGCGGCACGGCGCCTTCCTGTTCCTCGACGAGGCGCACGCGACCGGGGTGCTCGGCCCGCGCGGGATGGGGCTGGCGGCGCTGGGCGAGGGGCGCGTGGACCTTGCCATGGGCACCTTCAGCAAGGCGCTGGGCGGCTTTGGCGCCTATGTGGCGGGGTCGAGGGCGCTCTGCGACTATCTGGTGAACCGCTGCGGCGGGCTGATCTACGCCACCGCCCTGCCGCCCGCCGTGCTGGGGGCGATGGACGCGGCGCTCGACCTCGTGCCGGCGCTGGACGCCGAGCGCGACCGGCTCCAGGCCATGGCCGAGCGGCTGCGCGCCGCCTTCCACGGGCTGGGCATCGCCACGGCGGGGTCGAGCACGCAGATCGTCCCGGCCATCACCGGAGCGGAGGAGGACGCTCTTGCGCTCAGCCGGCGGCTGGAGGAGCGCGGCATCCTGGGCATCGCCATCCGCCCGCCGACCGTGCCGCCGGGCACCAGCCGCCTGCGCTTCGCCCTGTCCGCCGCCCACACGGACGCCGATCTGGAGACGTTGGTGGGTGCGGTGGCCGACGCCTGGACGCCGGCATGACCGCGCCGCTGTTCGTCTTCGTCCATGGCTGGGGATTCGGCCCCGGCGTCTGGGACGGTGTGCGGGAGGCCCTTCCGGAGGGGGAGAGCGTGGCGGTGGATCTCGGCTTCTACGGCCCACCGTCGATTCCTGAGCTTCCCGCCAAGCGCCCCATCGTCGCGGTCGGCCATTCCTTCGGGGCGCTGTGGCTGCTGCACGAGCGGCCCTTCGCCTGGGACGGGCTGGTGCTGGTCAACGGCTTTCCCCGCTTCACCGAGGGCGACGGCTTCGCCCCCGCCACGCCGCGCCGGCTGCTGGACCGCATGATCGCCCGCTTCGACACGGCGCCGGAAGCGGTCACCGCGGACTTCCTGCGCCGCTGCGGCTGCGAGGCCCCGCTGCCTGAGGGCCTGGATGCGGCCCGGTTGGGTGAGGCGTTGCAGGCGTTACGCAATTGGGACGCCCGCGCTATGCTCACCGGCCCGGTGCTGGCCCTGGCCGGCGGGCAGGACCCCATCGTCCCGCCGGCCATGACCGAACAGGCGTTTCGCAACCACTCTGT
The DNA here is from genome assembly GCF_001315015.1 of Azospirillum brasilense. NCBI lineage: Bacteria > Pseudomonadati > Pseudomonadota > Alphaproteobacteria > Rhodospirillales > Azospirillaceae > Azospirillum > Azospirillum brasilense. The sequence goes on from NZ_CP012917.1 coordinate 525,050, forward strand.
CCCTCGCCCCTCCGGGGAGAGGGTGGCGCCGAAGGCGCCGGGTGAGGGGGGTCTCGGGGAACCGGACGATCAAGCATTGTGCAACCCCCTCACCCTAACCCTCTCCCCAGGGGGGAGAGGGGATGGCGGATGCGGCCAGATTTCGGTCGAGTGGCACCCGGACGGCGGGCATCTGCTGCCGCTGACCGCGCCGGGCTGGTGCGCGGAGCGGATCGCCGATTTCGCCGCTAGGCAGACGGCATGACCGCCGACCCGCGCAAGGCCGCCATCGCCGCCGCCTTCGGCAAGGCCGCCCCCCGTTACGAGGAGCACGCCGCCGTGCAGCGCATCGCGGCGGAGCGTCTGGCGGAGCGCGTCGCCCGCCTCCCCTTGCCGCCCCGCCCCCGCGTGCTGGAGATCGGTTGCGGCACCGGCTTCCTCAGCCGCGCCTTGCGCGAGCGGATCGGGCCGGCGGACTGGCTGCTCACCGACCTGTCGCCGGACATGCTGGCGCGCTGCCGCGCCGCGCTGGGCGATCCGACCGATTCCGCGTTCCGGATCATGGATGGGGAAAAACCGGACCTCGACGGTCCCTTCGACCTCATCGTCTCCAGCCTCGCCCTGCAATGGTTCCGCGACCCCACCGCCGCTCTGGCGCGCTGGGCGGAAATGCTGGCGCCGGGCGGGCGAATCGCCGTCGCCACGCTCGCCGCCGACAGCTTCCGGGAGTGGCGGGAGGCCCACCACGCGCTGGGGCTTGAGGCCGGAGTGCCCACCTACCCCACCCGCCACGCCCTCGACCGGCTGTGGCCCGCCGGCGGCGCGGGATCGGTCGAGGAGGAGCGGCTGCTCCGCCGTCACGCCGACGGGCTGGAGTTCCTCGCCGAATTGAAAGGCATCGGCGCCCATCTGCCGGCGGAGGGCCGCCGCCCCCTGCCGCCGGGCGCCCTGCGCCGCGTGCTGCGCCGGCTGGAACGGCCGGAAGGACTGACCATGACCCACCACATCGCCTACGGCCTGTTCCGCAAGGACGACGCCCGGCCCCGCGGGGTGTTCGTCACCGGCACCGACACCGGCGTCGGCAAGACGCTGGTCTCCGCGTGCCTCACGCGGGCCTGGGACGCCGCCTATTGGAAGCCGCTGCAAACCGGCCTGAAGGACGAGGCCGGCGATACCCCCACGGTCGCCGCCCTCGCCGCCCTGCCCCCGGAGCGCGTCCACACGCCGGCCTACGCCCTGGCCGAGCCGCTGTCCCCCCACGCCGCGGCGGAGCTGGAGGGCGTCGCCATCGACCCCGACGCCCTGGCCCTGCCCGACACCGACCGTCCGCTGGTGGTGGAGGGGGCCGGCGGGCTGATGGTGCCGGTGACGGAGGACGTCTTCATCATCGACCTGATCGCCCGATTCGGCCTGCCGGTGGTTCTGGTGGCGCGCAGCACGCTCGGCACCATCAACCACACGCTGCTCAGCCTGGAGGCGCTGCGGGCGCGCGGGCTGGCGGTGGCCGGGGTGGTGCTGAACGGCCCGCCCAACCCCGGCAACCGCGCCGCCATCGAGCGGTTCGGCAAGGTCCGCGTTCTGGCCGAGATCCCCACCCTGCCCCGGCTCGACGCCGAAACCGTCGCCGAGGCGGCGGCGCTCCTCCCTTCCTTCGACAGCGTGTTTCCATGACCGACACCATCGCCCTGGATCGCCTTCACGTCTGGCACCCCTTCACCCAGGCGCAGACCGCGCCGGAGCCACTGGCCGTCACCCACGGCAAGGGAGTCAGCCTGTTCACCGGGGACGGGCGGGAAATCCTTGACCTCATCTCCTCCTGGTGGGTGAACCTGCACGGCCACGCCCACCCGGCCATCGCCGGGGCCATCGCGGAGCAGGCGCACAAGCTGGAGCAGGTGATCTTCGCCGATTTCACCCACAGCCCCGCCGCCCGCCTCGCCGCCCGGCTGGCGGAGGTGCTGCCGGGCGGCCTCGACCGCGTCTTCTACTCCGACAACGGCTCGACCGCCGTGGAGGTGGCGCTGAAGCTCGCCTGGCAGTACTGGCGCAACAATGGCGAGGGCCAGCGCCGCCGCTTCCTCGCTTTCGAGGGCAGCTACCATGGCGACACCTTCGGCGCCATGGCGGCAGGGGTCGGCTCCGGCTTCTATGAACCGTTCCAGGAGCTGCTGTTCGCCGTCGATCGCATGCCCTACCCCTCCACCTGGGACGGCGACCCGGAGGTCGAGGCCAAGGAGGCCGCGGCGCTGGACTGGCTCGACCGCTGGCTGGCCGCCAACGGGGCGGAGCTGGTCGCCGTCATCATCGAACCGCTGGTCCAGGGCGCGTCCGGCATGCGCTTCTGCCGGCCGGAGTTCCTGCGGGCCATGGCGGCGCGGGTGCGGGCGGCGGGCGGTCTGGTGATCTTCGACGAGGTGATGACCGGCTTCGGCCGCACCGGCGCCCTGTTCGCCAGCCGGAAGGCCGGAGTCGCCCCGGACCTGATCTGCCTGTCCAAGGGGCTGACCGGCGGTTTCCTGCCGCTGTCGGTCACCGCCTGCGGCGCTTCGATCTACGAGGCGTTCCTCGGCGCCGGTTTCGACCGCGCCTTCGCCCACGGCCACAGCTTCACCGCCAACCCGCTGGGCTGCGCCGCCGCCCTGGCCTCGCTGGAGCTGACCACCTCGGCGGAGACCGCCGCCAACCTTGCGCGCATCGAGGAGCGGCACCGCGCCGCCATCGCCGACCTGTCCGGCCACCCAAAGCTGTCGCGCGGGCGCGTCATGGGCACCATCGCCGCCATCGAGGTGACCGACGCGCAGGGCTACACCGCCGCGGTCGGGCAGACGCTGAAGCGCTTCTTCCTGGAGCGGGGATTGCTGCTGCGCCCGCTCGGCCCCGTGATATACCTGCTGCCGCCCTACTGCGTGACGGACGGGCAGCTGGACCGCGCCTACGCCGCGATCCGCGACGCCGCCGATACCCTTCTCTGATTCGCTTTCCCCCGAGGACCGACCATGCCCGACACCGCCATGCAGACCGCGGATTCCGCCTCCACCACCATCGCCCGGCGCTGGAGCCGCGAGGACATCCTGGCCCTGTTCGAGCTGCCCTTCATGGAGCTGCTGCACCGCGCCCACGAAACGCACCGCCAGCACCATGACCCGAACAAGGTCCAGCTCTCCACCCTGCTGAACATCAAGACCGGCGGCTGTCAGGAGGATTGCAAGTACTGCGCGCAGAGCGTGAAGTACGACACCGGCGTCGAGGCGGAGAAGCTGCTGGACCGGGCCCAGGTGCGCGCCGCCGCGGAGAAGGCCAAGAAGGCGGGCGCCGGCCGCTTCTGCATGGGTGCGGCATGGCGCGAGCTGAAGGACCGCGACGTCGAGAAGCTGGCGAACATTGTCCGCGACGTGAAGGACCTCGGGCTGGAGGCCTGCATGACGCTGGGCATGCTGACCCGCCCGCAGGCCGACGCGCTGAAGGACGCCGGCCTCGACTACTACAACCACAACCTCGACACATCGGAGGAGTTCTACGAGCAGATCGTCTCCACCCACAGCTACCGCGACCGGCTGGACACGCTGGCCAACGTCCGCGACGCCGGGCTGAAGGTCTGCTCGGGCGGCATCGTCGGGCTGGGGGAAAGCCGGGTGGACCGCGCCGGCCTGCTGGAGACCCTGGCGAACCTGTCGCCGCAGCCGGAAAGCGTGCCGATCAACAAGCTGGTGTCGGTCGCCGGCACTCCGCTGGGCGGCGTCGACGCTCTGGACGCCTTCGAGTTCATCCGCACCATCGCGGTCGCACGCATCCTGATGCCGCGCTCCTACGTCCGCCTGTCGGCGGGCCGCCGCTCGCTCAGCGACGAGGGTCAGGCGCTCTGTTTCTACGCCGGCGCGAACTCCATCTTCTATGGGGACAAGCTGCTGACCACCGGCAACCCGGAGCATGAGGCCGACCGGCGGCTGTTCGACCGGCTGGGGCTGGAGGCCGACGGCGGCGCCCACTGACGCGCCGGCGTCCCCGGCCCCTGCGTCAAGAAAAGCCAGGGGGAGGACGCCGAGCATGGACGACATCGCCGCCAAAGCACCCAAGACCCACTACACCTCGGCCGAGGTCACGGCCCTGTCGCATCTCTACAGGGCCGAGATCTACCGAAGCACCGTCTGGCGGACCCGGCTGGACGCCACCACCAACTGGGCGGTGGTCACCACCGGGATCGCCCTGTCGCTGACCTTCAGCAGCGCCACCGCCTCCCCCCTGCCGCTGGTGCTGGTGGGGCTTCTGGTCGCCGTGTTCCTCTACATCGAGGCGCGGCGCTACCGCTTCTTCGACTTCTGGCGAATCCGCGCCCATGTGCTGGAGCTGTATTTCCTGGGGCCCATCCTGCGCGGCCAGGGCGACCAATTCGCCCGGGGCTGGAACGAGACGCTGTTCCAGGACTACCAGAACCCCAACCTTCACATCACCTACCTGGAGGCGGTGGGCCGCCGTCTGCGGCGGAACTACGGCTGGATCTTCCTGATCCAGGTGGTGGCCTATCTGGGCAAGTTGATGATCCACCCGGTCCCGCTGTCGAGCCTGGACGAGCTGTTCGCGCGGGCGACCATCGGGCCGGTGCCGGGGGAGATCGTCCTGCTCTGCGGCATGGTCTTCCACGGCACCTGGATGGCCATCGCCTTCCGGACCTTCCGCAGCCGCCGCGGCGCCGACCGCGAGCGCCCGCCCCCGCCGGCCACCGACGCCGTGCTCGATCTGGCGCGGGGGCCGTGAGGGCCGCGGCGGATTTCCCTTTTCGCGCAAGGGATAAGGGGTAGTTTTCCGTTGGGCCTGCCCCATTCGCGCGCCGTGGCATAAATGGGATCAGCACCGTCGCGCTCACGCTATGCAACGGATCGTCTTGTGTTCTCCTTCCGCGGGGGGCTAGAAGGGGCTCCATCGGATGCGGTTGCGCGGTCATACCAGAAGGACACCCGTTCGCCGGGCTGATCTTCACCGGTTCCCCGCACAGCCGACGGCCGGACGACCATAGAGGTGAACGAGGATTTCACGATGGCGAGCCAGGGCGAGAACAAGTGGGTTTACTGCTTCGGTGCCGATGCCACCGAAGGCCGGGCGGACATGAAGAACCTGCTCGGCGGCAAGGGAGCCAATCTGGCCGAGATGGCCAATCTGGGCCTCCCGGTTCCTCCGGGTTTCACCATCACGACTGGGGTCTGCACCTATTTCTATGCCAACGGCCGCAACTATCCGCCGGAGCTGAAGGCCCAGGTGGAAGCCGCGGTGAAGGGGCTGGAGCAGGCCATGGGCGCCACCTTCGGCGATCCGGCCAACCCGCTGCTGGTCTCGGTGCGCTCCGGCGCCCGCGCCTCCATGCCGGGCATGATGGACACGGTGCTGAATCTCGGGCTGAACGACGCGACCGCCGCCGGCCTCGCCAAGCGCTCGGGCGACGCCCGATTCGCCTACGACAGCTACCGCCGCTTCATCCAGATGTACTCGAACGTGGTGCTGGACGTTGACCACCACCACTTCGAGGAGATCCTGGACAACCACAAGCGCGACAAGAACCACAACCTCGACACCGACCTGAGCGCCGCCGACTGGCAGGCCGTCATCGAGGACTACAAGAAGGCCGTCGAGCACGAACTCGGCAAGCCCTTCCCGCAGGACGTTCAGGAGCAGCTGTGGGGCGCCGTCGGCGCCGTGTTCGGCTCGTGGATGAACGCCCGCGCCATCACCTACCGCAAGCTGCACGACATCCCCGCCGACTGGGGCACCGCCGTCAACGTGCAGTGCATGGTGTTCGGCAACATGGGCAACGACTGCGCGACCGGCGTGGCCTTCACCCGCAACCCGTCCACCGGCGAGAACGCCTTCTACGGCGAGTACCTCGTCAACGCCCAGGGCGAGGACGTGGTGGCCGGCATCCGCACGCCGCAGCACCTGACCATCGCCGGCAAGGAGGCCAACAAGTCCGACCTCCCCGCCATGGAAGAGGTCATGCCGGAGGTCTTCAACCAGCTGAACGAGGTCCGCCTCACGCTGGAGAAGCACTACCGCGACATGCAGGACATCGAGTTCACGGTCCAGCAGAACAAGCTGTTCATGCTGCAGACCCGCAACGGCAAGCGCACCGCCCCGGCGGCGCTGAAGATCGCCGTCGACCTCGCCGAGGAAGGGCTGATCGACAAGGCGGAGGCCGTGCGCCGCATCGATCCGGCCTCGCTCGACCAGCTCCTCCACCCGACGCTGGACCCGAAGGCGGAGCGCAAGGTCATCGCCAAGGGCCTGCCGGCGTCGCCGGGCGCGGCCTCGGGCAAGGTCGTCTTCACCGCCGACGAGGCGGAGACGCTGGCCGGCCAGGGCGAGGCGGTCATCCTCTGCCGCGTGGAGACCTCGCCTGAGGACATCCACGGCATGCACGCCGCCCGCGGCATCCTGACCACCCGCGGCGGCATGACCAGCCACGCCGCCGTGGTGGCCCGCGGCATGGGCCGCGCCTGCGTGTCGGGCGCCGGTGACCTGCGCGTGGACTACAAGTCCAAGATCATGTCGGTCCGCGGCGTCACCATCAAGGAAGGCGACATCGTCACCATCGACGGCTCGACCGGCGAGGTGATGCTGGGCCAGGTGCCGACGATCCAGCCGGAACTGTCGGGCGACTTCGCCACGCTGATGGGCTGGGCCGATTCGCTGCGCCGCATGAAGATCCGCACCAACGCGGAGACCCCGCTGGACGCCCGCACCGCGCGGAAGTTCGGCGCGGAGGGCATCGGCCTGTCGCGCACCGAGCACATGTTCTTCGACCCGGACCGCATCCTGGCGGTGCGCGAGATGATCCTGGCGGAGACCGAGGCCGGCCGCCGCGCCGCGCTGGCCAAGCTGGAGCCCTTCCAGAAGAAGGACTTCGCCGAGCTGTTCACGATCATGTCGGGCCTGCCGGTGACCATCCGCCTGCTCGACCCGCCGCTGCACGAGTTCCTGCCCAACACCGAGGCGGAGATGGCGGAGGTCGCCAAGGCCACCGGCACCGACCAGCTCAAGGTGAACCACCGCGTGGTGCAGCTCCACGAGGCCAACCCGATGCTCGGCCATCGCGGCTGCCGCCTCGGCATCACTTATCCCGAGATCTACGAGATGCAGGCCCGCGCCATCTTCAGCGCGGTCGCCGAGGTCTCCCAGACCACGGGCGAGACGGTGATGCCGGAGGTCATGATCCCGCTCATCGGCACCAAGAAGGAGCTGGACATCCTCAAGGCGGTCGTCGACCGGGTCGCCAAGGAGGTCATGGACTCGACCGGCGTCACCTTCGAGTACATGGTCGGCACCATGATCGAGCTGCCGCGCGCCGCGCTGAAGGCCGGTGAGATCGCCGAGACCGCGGAATTCTTCTCCTACGGCACAAACGACCTGACCCAGACGACCTTCGGCCTGTCGCGCGACGACGCCGGCGCCTTCCTGCCGGAGTACCAGCGCCAGGGCATCCTGGAGCACGACCCGTTCCAGACGCTGGACCAGGACGGTGTGGGCGAGTTGATCGCCATCGCCACGGAGCGCGGCCGCAAGGTCCGCCCGAACATCAAGCTCGGCATCTGCGGCGAGCATGGCGGCGACCCGGCCTCCATCTCCTTCTGCGAGAAGGTCGGGCTGGATTACGTGTCCTGCTCGCCCTACCGCGTGCCGATCGCCCGTCTGGCCGCCGCCCAGGCGGCGCTCGACGCCGACACGGTGAAGCGCGACTGACCGGTACCCGACGACGCGAAGGCCCCCACCCCGGGGGCCTTCGTTTTTTGAGGGATGTGTTCCGTGGACACTGACGCCGCCCTTCCGACCCGGCACATCGACCGGTTGACCGATCGCCTCGTCGCCTGCCTCGACGAGGGCGACGGCCCCGCCGCGGCCCGCGCCGCGGTGGTGGCGGTCCGTTCGGGTCCACGCTCCTGGGCCGCCGGTTTCGCCCGCGGCGGTGCGGCGCCTCCGCCGGTCACCGCCCGCTTCCTCGTCTACAGCATCACCAAGACCCTGACCGCCGCCGCCCTGCTGCGCCTGTGCGGACAAGGCCTGATCGACCCCGACGCCCCGCTGGACCGCTGGCTGCCCGACTTCGTGGCGGCGGACCGGATGACTTTGGCCCAACTGCTCGCCCACCGCGCCGGGCTGCGCAATTACGGCGGCAGCCCCGCCTATCACGCCGCCGTGCGGGCGGGCGAGGCGCCGTGGAGCGAGGACGGGTTCCTGGAGCGCTGCCGCGCCGCCGACCTGTTCGCCCCGCCGGGGCGGGAATTCTCCTACTCCAACATCGGCTATCTTCTGGCGAAGCGGGTGCTGGAGCGGGTTACCGACCTGCCCTTCGCCCAGGCTCTGGACCGTGAGCTGTTCCGCCCGCTGGCCTTGACCGGCTGGTCGGTGCCGACGGAGCGCGGCGACCTGTCCGGCCTGTGGACCGGCCCCAGCCCCTATCTCGGCGGCAAGGACGGGCCGCCCGCCGACGTGGCCGCCCTCTACCATCCCGGCTGGGTGGCCCATGGCGTGGTGGCGGCGACGGCGGCGGACATCGCCGATCTTCTCCACGCGCTGTTCGCCGGCGGCCTGCTGCCCGCCGCCGAGGCGGCGCGCATGCACGACTCCCTGCCGGTTCCCGGCACCATGCGCGGCCGTCCCTGGGTGGAGCCGGGTTACGGCCTTGGCCTGATGGTGGAGCGCGACGCGCAGGCCGGACCTTACTGGGGGCACACCGGCGGCGGGCCGGGCGGGTCGGCCTGCGCCTATCACTTCCCCGTTCGCAAGCCGGGGGAGGAGCCGGTGACCGTCGCCCTCTTCACCGACGGCGAGGACAACGACCAGGCGGAGTGGATGACCGTGGAGACCGCCGAAATCCTGCGCGAGTGATCCTGCACAAGTGACGGCGCTCAGCGCCGCTCGAACAGCTCCATCTCGCCCTCCAGGGGTGAGCGCCGCAGCGCCTGGAGATAGTCCATTTCCTGATGCACCGTCTCCCGCTCCGCCTCGGGACGCAGCAGGCGGCGGAAGGCCCGGCCGGTGGCCGGGAAGAAATGGATGCGCCGCCCCTTGTCCCCGCCCAGATCCTGAACGGCCAGCGCCAGCCCCTCGCGCCGCACATAGTCCACCGCGAAGGCGGCGTTGGCGGCGCCGACGTCCAGGCTGGTGTCAATGACGCGGGCCGCCCCGAACAGCTTGACCTCCATCCGCTCGCGGCGGGCGCCCCGCTCCAGCAGGTCGTTGATCAGCCACTCCATCGCCACGCTGCCGTAGCGGGTCGCCACCCCATACCCCTCGCCGCCGGACGGGGAGCCCGGCAGCAGGAAATGGTTCATGCCGCCGATCTGGGCGACCGGATCGTTGATGCAGGCGGCGACGCAGGAGCCGAGCGTGGTTACCAGCATGTCGTCGTCGCGGCCGGAAATCCGGTGATGGCCGAGCACCACCGGCACCACATAGGCCCCGAACTCACGGTCCAGGTAGCTGCCGTCCGCGCGCGGCCCGTCGACGCCCAAGCCGCGGCGCTCAATTCCGGCGGAGGATTGGAAGTGAAGCGGTCCGGACAGGGGCATCACCGTCAGCCTGAATGAGGCAAAAGCGTCGACGATGGTATCCCGTGGTACTTAAAGAAAATACAACAAGTCCGTATGCCCCGCCGACCTTTCGGCGTCCGCGACCGCGTCACAGCAGAACAACCCAGGAGGCCTCCCGCCCCTTCGGCGCGGCGCGCGCCCGCAACAGCACCCGCTGGCCGGAATCCAGTCCGGTCAGGTTGCAGCGGCGCAGAACGCTCTTGTGGACGAAGACGTCCTTGGCCCCGTCGTCCGCCGTGACGAATCCGAAGCCCTGCTCCGACTTGAACCACTTTACGGTGCCCGTCAGCTCCTCCTCGGGGCCGGACTCCGCGGCGTGGCGCTCGTTGCGGCTTTCAACGTGGGTGCCGGTGCTCAGCACCTCCAGAATGTCGACCACCTGCGGCCCTTTGCCCCCCGGAACGACCCGGCACAGAAGCTCCGCCCCCTCACCGATCTCGTGCAGCCCGGCGCGGTTCAGAACGGAAATGTGCAGGAAGGCATCGGTCGTCCCGTCCTGCGGCGCCACGAAGCCGAAGCCCTTGACCGGATCGAACCACTTCACCGAAGTGCGGAGCGGGGCTGTTTCGCCTGAGGAGAAAACATCCGGAACACCGCTGGGATGCGAATCGGCTGAAGGCAAGGGTCCGATCCTTTCGGTCATGGCACCAAGCGTGGAAAGCGGATCGTCCGCCGAACACGAATTTAGCCACACGAAAAATAGGGTTTCCAGCGTAATTTTTTCTTCACACCCGCCGTTTGCCTCTGGCGGCGGCACCGTCACAGGGACCATTTCTCCGGATGAGGGGTTACAAAAAAGGCTACAATGCGCCAAAGGCCCGCAAATAAGCTCGAACGGGCGCCAGGGCCGAATAAGAACCGAACATGGGAGGGAAAACGATGATGGGGGATGCGGCCCGCACACTGCCGGACCAGAACTGGACCCTGGGCTACCCGCCCGACGTGGACTGGTACGCGCCGATTCCGGTGAAACCGCTGACCGCGCTGCTGGAGGACGCGGCGGCCCGTTTCGCCGAGCGGCCCTTCCTGGACTTCATGGGCAAGCGCTCGACCTACGCGGAGGTCGCGCGGATGGTGGAACGCGCCGCCCGCGGCTTCCAGGCGATCGGCGTCGGCAAGGGCGTGCGCGTCGGGCTGTTCCTGCCCAACACGCCCTATTTCGTGATCTGCTATTTCGCGATCCTGAAGGCCGGCGGGACGGTGGTGAACTTCAACCCCCTCTACGCCGAGCGGGAACTGCACCACCAGATCACCGACAGCGGCGTCGAGCTGATGGTCACGCTCGACCTCAAGGTGCTCTACGGCAAGATGGCGCGGATGCTCGCCGAATCGGGGCTGAAGCGGCTGGTGGTCTGTCCGATGGCCGACATCCTGCCCTTCCCCAAGAACTGGCTGTTCCCCATCGTCAAGCGGGCGGAGCTGGCGCGCGTCCCCGCGGACGACCGCCACCTGTCCTTCCGCCAGCTCGTCACCAACGACGGCGCCCCGAAGCCGGTCGCCATCGACCCGGCGGAGGACGTGGCGGTGCTGCAGTACACCGGCGGCACCACCGGCGTGCCCAAGGGCGCGATGCTGACCCACGCCAACCTCTACGCCAACACCGAACAGTGCAGCCTGTGGTTCGTCGGCGCGCGGCAGGGGGAGGAGCGGATGCTGGGCGTGCTGCCCTTCTTCCATGTCTTCGCCATGACCGTGGTGATGAACTTCAGCATCCGCATCGGGGCCGAGATCGTCATGCTCCCCCGTTTCGAGCTGGATCAGGTGATGGAGACCATCCACGCCAAAAAGCCGACGCTGTTCCCAGCGGTGCCGACCATCTACACCGCGATCAACCACCACAGGCATCTGGAGAAATACGATCTCTCCTCGATCCGCTATTGCCTGTCGGGCGGCGCCCCCCTGCCGGTGGAGGTCAAGGAGGCGTTCGAGCGGAACACCGGCTGCGTCCTGGTGGAGGGCTACGGCCTGTCCGAATCCTCCCCCGTCGCCACGGCGAATCCGATCACCGGACTGAACAAGGCCGGCTCCATCGGCCTCCCCCTGCCCGGCACGCTGATCGAGATCGTCAGCCTGGAGGAGCCGCGCCGCGTCCTGCCGGTCGGCGAGAAGGGTGAGGTGTGCATCCGCGGCCCGCAGGTCATGAAGGGCTATTGGAACAAGCCGTCCGAAACGGCGATGACCCTGGTGGACGGGCGCCTGCACACCGGCGACGTCGGCTACATGGACGAGGACGGCTACACCCACATCGTCGACCGCATCAAGGACATGATCCTGTGCAGCGGCTTCAACGTCTACCCGCGCAACGTGGAGGAGGCGATCTACCTGCACCCCGCCGTCGCGGAATGCGTGGTCGCCGGCCTGCCCGACGAGTACCGCGGCCAGACGGTGAAGGCCTACATCCGCGTCGACGACGGCAAGACCCTGACGCGCGAGGAATTGATCGACTTCCTCAAGGACAAGCTCTCCCCCATCGAGATGCCCAAGGCGGTCGAGTTCCGCGGCGAGTTGCCCAAGACGATGATCGGCAAGCTGTCGCGCAAGGCCCTGCTCGACGAGGAGGCGGAGCGGCGGAAGGGCGCATGAGGGACAGCGTGCCCTTCCGGAACCGCAGGGTGGCCATACGCCCCACCCCACCTTGCGGCCCCGCCCCCCGGACCCTATAAGGACGCTCGTCCTTTCTTTCGGTCCGGCGGCAAGGAAAAGCGCATGATCGTGGTCACCGGTGGGGCCGGTTTCATCGGCTCGAACCTCGTGGCGGCCCTGGCCGCGCGCGGGATCACCAACGTCGCGGTGATCGACCGCTTCGGCGACGGGGAGAAGTGGCAGAATCTCGCCAAGCGGGAACTCGCCACCCTCGTCGCTCCGGAAAACGCGCTCGCCTTCCTCGACCAGCACGCCGCGGAGATCGACGTGATCTTCCACCTCGGCGCCATCTCGGCGACGACGGAACGCGACGTGGACCGGATCGTCGCCAACAACGTGGCGCTGACGCTGGACCTCTGGCGCTGGTCCTCCTGGCGGGGGGCTCGGCTGATCTACGCCTCCTCCGCCGCGACCTACGGCGACGGCTCCGCCGGTTTCGACGACGACGGGTCGCCGGAGGCGCTGGCGACCCTGCGCCCGCTCAACGCCTATGGCTGGTCCAAGCACCTGATCGACCGCCGCGCCGCCCGCGTGGTGAGCGAGGGCGACATCGTGCCGCCGCAGTGGGCGGGCCTGAAGTTCTTCAACGTCTACGGCCCCAATGAGCGGCACAAGGACGACATGATGAGCGTCGTCGCCAAGCTGCACCCCAAGCTCAAGGCCGGGGAGCCGGCGCGCCTGTTCAAGTCGCACCGCCCGGAGTTCGAGGACGGCGGGCAACTCCGCGACTTCATCTTCGTGGACGACTGCGTGGCGGTGATGCTGTGGCTCTACGACAATCCGCAGGTCAGCGGGCTGTTCAACGTCGGCACCGGCAAGGCCCGCAGCTTCAAGGATCTGGCGCTCGCCACCTTCGCCGCTCTCGGGCTGGAGCCGCGCGTCGAGTATTTCGACATGCCGGCCGAGCTTCAGGGCAAGTACCAGTATTTCACCGAGGCGCGCACTGAACGCCTGCGCGCCGCCGGATTCGACCAGCCCTTCACCGAGCTGGAAGAGGGCGTGCGCCGCTACGTCCAGGATTTCCTGTCGCAGCCCGACCCCTACCGCTGACGGTTCCGCCTCCCCCATCGACGGGGGAAACGCCGAAACAACATAAGGCACCCGCCGCGCATGCTCGCCATCGCCTTCCCCGCCATCGACCCCGTGGCGTTCGAACTCGGGCCGATCGTCATCCGCTGGTACGCGCTGGCCTATCTGGCGGGCTTCGTGCTCGGCTGGCGTTACTGCTTGGCGCTGGCCCGCAGCACGCCGGGCCGTCCCTCGGCGGAGGATTACGACGACTTCCTGACCTGGGCCGTGGTCGGAGTCATCCTGGGCGGGCGGATCGGCTACGTGCTGTTCTACAACCTGCCCTTCTACCTCCAGAATCCGCTCGACGCTCTGATGGTCTGGCACGGCGGCATGTCCTTCCACGGCGGGCTGATCGGCGTGCTGGGCGCCATCCTGCTGTTCTGCTGGAAGCGCGGGCTGTCGCCGCTGGCCTTCGGCGACCTGATCGCCGCGGCGGCCCCCATCGGGCTGTTCTTCGGCCGCATCGCCAACTTCATCAACGGCGAGCTGTACGGCCGCCCGGCGCCCGACGTGTCCTGGGCGGTGGTGTTCCCGCGCGACCCGCTGCAGGTGCCGCGGCACCCCAGCCAGCTCTACGAGTCCTTCCTTGAGGGGGCGGTGCTGTTCGTCCTGCTGGCCATCCTGGTGCGGATGCCCGCCGTGCGCGGGCGGGCCGGCATGACGGCGGGCATCTTCTTCATCGGCTACGGCCTGTCGCGAATCATCGCGGAGTTCTTCCGCGAGCCGGACGCCCAGCTCGGATTCCTCTACGCTGGGGCGACGATGGGACAACTTCTGTCGGTGCCGATGGTTCTGTTCGGTGTGTGGCTGGTCGCCCAGGCCCGCCGCCGCCCCGCCGCCATCTGAGGTCGGAAGGTCCCGTCATGAGTGATGCCGCCCCGGACAGCCTCGCCCACCACCTCGCCCGCCGCATCCTGATGGACGGGCCGCTGTCGGTCGCCGCCTTCATGGCGGAGGCGCTGGGGCATCCGCGCTTCGGCTACTACATGCGCCAGGACCCCTTCGGCGTGTCCGGCGACTTCACCACCGCCCCGGAAATCAGCCAGATGTTCGGCGAGCTGGCCGGGCTGTGGTGCGTCGACACCTGGGCGCGGCTGGGCGGCCCCGCCCCCGTCCATCTGGTGGAGCTGGGGCCGGGCCGCGGCACGCTGATGCAGGACGCCCTGCGCGCCGCCGCGCTGGTTCCCGCCTTCCGTGAGGCCACCCGGGTCCATCTCGTGGAGACCAGCCCGACGCTGCGCGCCCGCCAGAAGGAAACCCTGGCCGGCATCCCGGTCGCTTGGCACGACCGGTTGGAGGATGTGCCCGAAGGCCCGACCCTGATCCTCGCCAACGAGTTCTTCGACGCCCTGCCCATCCGTCAGGTCCAGAAGACCAACCACGGCTGGTTCGAGCGGCTGATCGACATCGACAACACGGAATCCATGGACACGCCCCGCTTCCGCTTCGTCCTGGAGGCCTTCGGCAGCGCCGGCGCCCGGCTGATCCCGCCGGCCCTGCGCGACGCCCCGGAGGGCAGCGTGGTCGAGGTCTCCCCGGCGTCCCAGGCGGTGGCGCGGCTGATCGGGGAGCGTCTGGCCGCTCACCCCGGCGCGGCCCTGGTGATCGACTACGGCTACCGCGGCGGCCCGGCGGTCGGCGACACGCTCCAGGCGCTGCGCCGCCACGCCTACGCCCCCGTGCTGGACGCGCCGGGCGAGGCCGACCTGACCGCCCATGTGGATTTCGCCGCCATCGCCGCGGCGGCGCGCGAGGGCGGAGCGGAGAGCTTCGGTCCGGTGGACCAGGGCGACTGGCTGGTCCGGCTGGGCATCCAGCCACGCGCCACCGCCCTGAAGCGCAGCGCCACGACGAAGCAGGCCGCGGACATCGACTCCGCATTGGCCCGCTTGATCGCGCCCGACCAAATGGGCACCCTCTTCAAAGTGTTGGCCCTCGCCTCCCCTGGCCTGGGATCTCCAGCGGGCTTCGAAAGCCCGGAACTGGCATCCTGAACACTGGCATCCTGACAAGAGACCGCGACAGCAAAGGGACGGGTTCGTGATTACGCTTGGCGCGCTGAACGACA
Organism: Azospirillum brasilense; assembly: GCF_001315015.1. Lineage (NCBI taxonomy): Bacteria > Pseudomonadati > Pseudomonadota > Alphaproteobacteria > Rhodospirillales > Azospirillaceae > Azospirillum > Azospirillum brasilense. The sequence goes on from NZ_CP012917.1 coordinate 540,386, forward strand.
TTACCCACATCCGACACGCCTTCTTCACCCGCACCGGCGGCGTGTCGACGGGGCTGTACGCCTCGCTGAACGTCGGCTTCGGCTCCGGGGACGCCCCCGCCGCCGTGGCGGAGAACCGCGCGCGCGCCGCGGCCCGCATGGACGTTCCGCCGGAGCGGCTCGTCACCTGCTATCAGGTGCACAGCCCGACCTGCGTCGTGGTCACCGAGCCCTGGACGCCCGATCAGGCGCCTCACGCCGACGCCATGGCGACCGATCGTCCGGGGATCGCGCTGGGCATCCTGACCGCCGACTGCGCCCCGGTGCTGTTCGCCGACGAGAAGGCCCGCGTCATCGGTGCCGCCCACGCCGGCTGGAAGGGCGCCAAGGGCGGCGTTTTGGAGGCGACCATCGCGCGCATGGAGGAGCTGGGCGCCAAGCGCAACCGCATCGTTGCTGCCATCGGCCCCTGCATCGCCCAGCGCTCCTACGAGGTCGGGCCGGAATTCCCCGCCCCCTTCCTGGCCGAGGAGCCGCGCAACCGCGATTATTTCGCGCCGGCCCGCCGCCCGGATCATTTCCTGTTCGATCTGGCCGGCTACATCACCCGTCGCCTGGGCGACGCCGGGGTGCAGATCATCCAGCGCTGCCCCAACGACACGGTGGTCGAGGAGGACCGCTTCTTCAGCTACCGCCGGTCCTGCCTGCGTGGCGAGAAGGACTATGGGCGCGGCCTGTCGGCCATCGTCCTTCAGGGCTGAGTGCGCACGAAAGGATCCTTGCCTGAAATTTGTTCTTACCTCTGACTGATTGCGATACGGCCCATTTCGGGTAAGATCGATTCTCAAAGGTTGGGACATTCCGGAGAGGGGGACGTCGGCATGACGATGGACGCGCACCGGGAGGAGACGCATCGCAGCGATGGACAGGGCGGTGGGCGGAGCGACTGGCGCAACACGCGGATGGTGCTCGACAACGGCGGGCTGGACGCCGACCACCGGATGCAGCACGAGCTGATCCGCCGCTTCGTCGCCCTGCCGGGCGAGGAGTCCGGGCGCAAGCTGGCGCTGGCCCTGCTGAACGAGCTGCGCCGCGTCTCGGTCCGCCATTTCCTGCGGGAGGAGCGGGTCCAGGCCTCGATGCGCTACCCGCATCTGGAGGAACACCGGGCGCAGCACCGCCGGCTCGCCACCCTCCTGGACGACATCATCGGACAGGTGGACGCCGAGGAGTCGGCCTTCGAATACGGCTATGTGAAGGCCAAGGCGGACGAGCTTCTGCAATTCTGGTTCTTCGACCATTTCGTGAAGGCCGACCTGCCCATGAAATCGCACCTTGCGAAGTTCGCCGTGCGGTGATGCGCGAGCGTCCTGCCGCCACGCTTGCGCCATGCGGGAATCGCAGGGCCGGCTGGCTGCGGCGTCTTGAACCGCCCGTCATGGAACGTTTACATAGGTGCGCCCCTTTGTTATGGTCCGCCGCGTTTTCAAGGGGCGGCGTCGGCAAGGGACTGACGGGCGCACCGGAACCTATTCCCTGCAGAGAGAGCCGACTGCGATGAAGGTGCTTGCCGGCAACAGCAACCGTCCGCTGGCCGAGGCCATCTCCACCTGTCTCGGCGTGCCGCTGACCAAAGCGAGCATCCGCCGTTTTTCGGACATGGAGGTGTTCGTCGAAATCCTGGAGAACGTGCGCGGCGAAGACGTGTTCGTGGTCCAGTCGACGTCGTTCCCGGCCAACGACAACCTGATGGAGCTGCTGGTCACCATCGACGCCCTGCGTCGCGGGTCGGCCCGGCGCATCACGGCGGTCCTCCCCTACTACGGCTATGCGCGCCAGGATCGCAAGACCGGCCCGCGCACGCCGATCTCGGCCAAGCTGGTCGCCAACCTGATCACCCAGGCCGGCGCCAACCGCGTGCTGACCATGGACCTGCACGCGGGCCAGATCCAGGGCTTCTTCGACATCCCGACCGACAACCTGATGGCTGCCCCGGTGTTCGAGAAGGACATCCGCGCGACCTTCGAGGACATCGGCGAGGTGACGATGGTGTCGCCCGACGTCGGCGGCGTGGTGCGCGCCCGCTCGCTGGCCAAGCGGCTGGACGCCGATCTCGCCATCATCGACAAGCGGCGTGAACGCGCCGGCGTGTCGGAGGTGATGAACATCATCGGCGACGTCAAGAACCGCCGCTGCATCCTGCTCGATGACATCGTGGATTCGGGCGGCACGCTGTGCAACGCCGCGGTCGCCCTGATGGACGCCGGCGCGAAGTCTGTCCACGCCTATTGCACCCACGGCGTTCTGTCCGGCGGTGCGGTGGCCCGCGTGGCCGTGTCGCCGCTGGAGCAGCTGGTCACCACCGACAGCATCCAGGCGACCGAGGCCGTGCGCGTCTCGCGCAACATCCGCCAGCTCACCATCGCCCCGCTGCTCGCTGACGCGATCACCCGCATCAGCGAAGAGCGTTCGGTGTCGAGCCTGTTCTCCTAAAGCGAACTTCCGTTCGCTTTAGATTCACATTGCCTCATTCGCCGACGGGCTTCGGCCGCATGTGCGGCCGGGACCGCCGTCGCGGTCCAAAGCGGATTGTAATCCGCTTTAACGGCGCCGGACCACACGCGAAAAGCCCTTCCCCTCCACGGGGGAAGGGCTTTTTTCATGGGCGCCATCTTTTCATAAGGGCCATTCGGGAGTTTCCGGACTCTGTCCTTGACGCCGTGCCCCGCATGGCTTAATCACCGCGCCCACGCGTCAGCACCCCTGGAGGCTGGCGCTTTTTTCCGTTCAAGGAGTTCTTCCGATGACGCAGATCGTTCCGCTCAGCGCCGAAGCGCGCGACCGGGCCGGCAAGGGGACCGCCCGCCAGACCCGTCGTGATGGCCGTATCCCGGCCGTGATCTACGGTGGCAAGCAGGCCCCCATCATGATTTCGCTGGAGAAGTTCACGTTCACCCGTGTTCTGAACCAGGCGGGCTTCTTCACGCACCTGTTCGACGTCACCGTCGATGGCGCCACCCACCGGGTCCTGCCGCGCGACGTGCAGTTCCATCCGGTCACCGACGTCCCGCTGCACGTCGACTTCCTGCGCGTCTCCGCCGAAACCCGCACCACCGTGCAGGTTCCGGTCGAGTTCGTCGACCAGGAGAAGTCGCCGGGCCTGAAGCGCGGCGGCGTGCTGAACATCGTCCGCCACGAGCTGGACGTGACCGTCTCCGCCGGCAACATCCCGGAGCAGATCACGATCTCCTGCGAGGGCTACGACGTCGGCGATTCGATCCACATCTCTTCGGTGAAGCTGCCGGAGGGTGTCGCCTCGACCATCACCGACCGCGACTTCACGATCGCCACGATCGTCGCCCCGTCGGGCCTGAAGTCCGAAGAGGGCGAAGCCACCGAGGCCGCCGCTTCCTGATCGGAAGCCGCCTTCGGGGTTGCGACAGGGGGCTTCGGCCCCCTGTTTCGTTTCCGGCCTACGCTGTTTCGAGATGAGGAGAATGCGCCATGCTGCTGCTGGTGGGATTGGGCAACCCTGGCGCCGAATACGCGCGCAACCGGCACAACATCGGCTTCATGGCGGTGGAGGAGATCGCCCGCCGTCACGGCTTCGGCCCCTGGCGCAAGCGCTTCCAGGGCCAGACCGCCGAGGGTACGATTGGCGGCGAGAAAGTGATCGCCCTGGAGCCGCTGACCTTCATGAACCTGTCCGGCCAGTCGGTCACCGCGGCCGTGCAGTTCTTCAAGATGAAGCCCGAGGACGTCGTCGTCATCCATGACGAACTGGACCTGCCGCCCGGCAAGATCCGGGTGAAGAAGGGCGGCGGGCATGGCGGGCACAACGGCCTGCGCTCCATCGACGCGCATCTCGGCAAGGAGTACTGGCGCATCCGCCTGGGCATCGGCCATCCGGGCGACAAGGACCGGGTCAGCGGCTATGTCCTCCACGACTTCGCCAAGGCCGAGCAGAGCTGGCTCGACCCGCTGATTGACGCCGTCGCCGACGCCTTCCCGCTGGTCGTGAAGGGGCAGGCCGAGAATTTCATGAACAAGGTCACCCTGGCGACCGCTCCCGCCAAGTAGGGGGGTCACGCCTCAGCCGGGGCGCCGCCGCGGCCGGTCCAGACCGCCAGCAGGCCCTTCTGCAGAAGGATGAAGACGAACAGCAGGACGCCAATGGCGATCTTCGTCCACCAGCTGCTCAGGCTGCCGTCGAAGGTGATGTAAGTCTGGATCAGCCCCTGGATCAGCACGCCGATGAAGGTGCCGATCACATAGCCGTAGCCGCCGGTCAACTGCGTGCCGCCGATCACCACCGCGGTGATGGTGTCCAGCTCCACTCCCGTCGCCGCCAGCGAGTAGCCGGCCCCGGTGTAGAGCGAGAAGACGATCCCCGCCAGCCCGGCCAGCAGCCCCGACAGGGCGTAGACCGCGACCGTGGTACGGCCCACCGGCACGCCCATCAACTCCGCCGACTGGCGGTTGCCACCCAGCGCGTAGAGGTTGGCGCCGAAGCGCGTCCAATGGGCGCAGACTACCGCGGCGGCCACCACCCCCAGCATCAGCAGCGCCGGCAGCGTCAGCTTGCCCCCGCCGTCGAAACGCAGCGCCAGATCGCCCAGCTCGGCGTAGAGCGGGTGGTTGATCGGAATGGAATCGGTGCTCAGCACGAAGCCGAGGCCGCGGGCGACGAACATGCCGGCCAGCGTGACGATGAAGGGCGGCATCTGGAAGACATGGATCACGGCGCCCATCGCCGCGCCGAAGCCGCCGGCCACCGCCAGCGCCACCACGAAGGCGGAATAGGGATGCCAGCCCCCTTGCTCGATCAGCACCGCCAGCAGGACGGTGGTGAAGCCGATCACCGCCCCTACCGACAGGTCGATGCCGCCCGACAGGATCACGAAGGTCATGCCGACCGCCGTGATGCCGAGGAAGGCGTTGTCGGTCAGCAGGTTGCCGACGACCCGCAGCGAGGCGAAGTTGGGGAACTGCGCGGCGCAGAGCAGGAAGCCGACCACCAGGACGGCGCTGGTCACCAGCAGGGGAAGGAAGCGGTGGATCATGGCGTCACGCTCCCGCGCTCGGGCTTGGGCTCTCGGGCTTGGCCCGTGGCGGGGTCGGCGGCCGGACCGGCGGCTGGGCGGGTCGGTGGCCGGCCGGGCGCGGCAGGAACAGCGTCAGGGTCGGCGATTGCAACAGCAGGACGACCATCAGGACGCCGGCCTTGACGATCAGGTTGAACTCCGGCTTGAAGCCACTCAGCAGGATGCCGGTGTTCATCGCCTGGAGGATCAGCGCCCCGACCACCGACAGCAGCAGCCCGAACCGCCCGCCGAGCAGGGAGGTGCCGCCGACCACCACCGCCAGGATGGCGTCCAGCTCCAGCCACAGGCCGGCGTTGTTGGCGTCGGCGCCGCGGATGTCGGCGGCGACCACCAGACCGGCGACCGCGGCGCACAGGCCGCACCAGACATAGACGGCGATCAGCACGACCGGCGTGTTGACGCCCGCCCCGGCGCTGGACAGGCGGTTGACGCCGACCGCCTCGATCATCAGCCCCAACGCGGTCATCCGGACCAGCAGCGCGGTCACCCCCAGCAGGACGGCGGTGATGACCACCGGCATCGGAACGGTCAGGAAGGACCCGCTGCCGATGAAGGCGAGGCCGGGGCTGGTGAAGGTGACGATCTGCCCTTCGGTGACGAGCTGGGCGATGCCGCGCCCGGCGACCATCAGGATCAGGGTGGCGACGATCGGCTGGATGCGCAGGACCGCCACCAGCAGCCCATTCCACAGCCCGCAGAGCAGGCCGGCCGCCAGCGACGCCGCGAGCACCGGGGCCAAGCCCCAGCCCGCCTGGGTCAGGGTGGCGGCGACCGCGCCGGAGATCGCCATCACCGCGCCCACCGACAGGTCGACGCCGCGGGTGGCGATGACCATGGTCATGCCGATGGCGAGCAGCGCCACCGGGGCGCCACGGTTCAGCACGTCGATCAGGCTGCCGAACAGCCGGCCGTCCTGCAGGCGGATGGAGAAGAAGTCGGGGAAGAGCAGCCAGTTGGCCAGCAGGACGGCGGCCAGCGCGCCGTATTGCGGCAGGTTGCGCGACGGGCCGGGGGCCGACCGCGTCATGGGCGCGGCTCCACGGGAACGGTCTCCGACGCGATGGCGGCGACGATGCGGTCCACGGCGACCTCCCCTCCCCTCAGCTCCGCGACATGGCGGCGGTCGCGCAGCACGACGACGCGGCGGCTGTAGGCGACGATCTCCTCAAGCTCCGACGAGACGACCAGCAGGGCCATGCCGTCGGCGCACAGCCGCTCGATCAGGCGGATGATCTCGGCGTGGGCGCCGACGTCGATGCCGCGCGTCGGCTCGTCGAGGATCAGCAGGCGCGGCTCGGTCGCCAGCCAGCGGGCGAGCAGCGCCTTCTGCTGGTTGCCGCCGGACAGGAGCTGGATCGGCTGCTCGGCGTGCGGCGTGCGGATGTCGAGCAGGCGGATGAAACGGTCGGCGATCTCCTCCTGGCGGCGGCGCGGGATCGGCCGCAGCCAGCCCTGCCGCGCCTGGAGCGCCAGGATGATGTTCTCGCGCACCGACAGCGCGCCGACGATGCCCTCCTTCTTGCGGTCCTCCGGGCAGAAGCCGAAGCCGAGCCGGATGGCGTCGCGCGGCCCGCGCAGCCGCACCGCTTGGCCGTCCACCGCCGCCTCGCCCCGGTCGGCGCGGTCCATGCCGAAGACCAGCCGCGCCGTCTCCGTCCGGCCGGAGCCGAGCAGCCCGGCGAGCCCGACCACCTCGCCGGGGCGGATGTCGAGGTCGAAGGGCTCGACGCTGCGCGCCTTGCCATAGCCGCGGAAGCGGACCAGCGGCGGCCGGGCGTCCTCCTCCCCCTCATCGGCCAGCGGAGCGATGCGGTGGGCCGCCGCTTCCAATTCCCGTCCCAGCATCATGGCGACGAGGTCGAGGCGCGGCAGTTCCGCGGTGCGCCGCTCCCCCACCAGGCGGCCGTTGCGCAGCACGGTGATGCGGTCGCACAGCGCGTAGACCTGATCGAGGAAATGGGTGACGAAGACGATGCCGATGCCGCGCGAGCGCAGGGTGCGCATCACCTTGAAGAGGACCGCCACCTCCTGCGCGTCGAGGCTGGCGGTCGGCTCGTCGAGGATCAGCACCTTGGCCGACATGTCCACCGCGCGGGCGATGGCGACGATCTGCTGCGTCGCCACCGAGAAGCGGCCGAGCGGCGCCGTCACGTCGAGAGTCAGGCCGTAGGGGATCAGCACCGCCCGCGCCCGCCGCCGCATGGCGCCGCGGTCGACCAGACCGAAGCGCATGGGCTGGCGGCCGAGGAACAGGTTCTCCGCCACCGACAGGTTCGGCAGCAGGTTCACCTCCTGATAGACGGTGCCGATGTGCAGGCGCTGCGCCTCCTCCACGCCGCGGGGGGCGATGGCCCGCCCCTCCAGCGTCACGGTGCCGGCGTCGCGCTGGTAGACGCCGGTCAGCGTCTTGATCAGCGTCGATTTGCCGGCGCCGTTCTCACCGAGCAGGGCGTGGATCTCGCCGTGGCGCACGGTGAAATCCACGCCGTCGAGCGCCTGGACGCCCAGGAAGGCCTTGGACAGGCCGCGGATCGCCAGCAGCGGCGGGGACGCGGTGGGGGTGGGGTCCGTCATGCGGGGGGCCTCGCCGGCGGTGCCGTGGGACGGCCGGGTCAGTAGGCGTCCTTGCGGCGTTCGTACTCGGCCTTGGCGGTGTCGGGGGTGAACAGCGCCGATTCCGTCTGGATCCATTTCGGCGGCGCCTTGCCGTCCTTCTTGAAGGCGACCAGCGCGTCGAAGGCGGGGCCGGCCATGTTGGGCGTCAGTTCCACGGTCGCGTTGGCCTCGCCGTCGGCCATCGCCTTGAAGATGTCGGGCACGCCGTCGATGGACACGACCAGGATGTCCTTGCCCGGCTTCAGCCCGGCCTCCTTGATCGCCTGGATGGCGCCGACCGCCATGTCGTCGTTGTGGGCGTAGACCGCGCAGATGCCCTTGCCGCCGTTCTCCGCCTTGATGAAGCTCTCCATCACCTCCTTGCCCTTGGCGCGGGTGAAGTCGCCGGACTGGGTGCGGACGATCTTCATGCCGGGGTTCTTGGCGACGACCTCGTCGAAGCCCTTCTTGCGGTTGATGGCGGGGGAGGAGCCGACGGTGCCCTGGAGTTCGACCACGTTGCAGGTGCCGCCGGTCTGCTTGGCCAGCCATTCGCCGGCAACCCGGCCCTCCAGCACCGTGTCGGAGGTGACGGCGGTCATGTAGAGGCCGGGGTCCCGGGTCTCGATCTGGCGGTCGAGCAGGACGACCGGGATCTTCGCCTCCTTCGCCTCCTTCAGCACCGAATCCCACCCGGTGGCCACCACGGGGGCGATGAAGATGGCGTCCACGCCCTGGGCGACGAAGGAACGCACGGCCTTGATCTGGTTTTCCTGCTTCTGCTGGGCGTCGGAGATCTTCAGGTCGATCCCGCGCTTCTCGGCCTCCGTCTTGGCGGTCTTGGTCTCGGCGGCGCGCCAGCCCGATTCCGAGCCGATCTGCGAGAAGCCGACCACCAGTTTCTTGTCGGCGGCCTGCGCACCGCCGAGCCCGATCAACAAGGCCGCGGCGGCAGCGGCGGAGATCAGCCATGTCCTGGACATACCGTTTCACTCCCCTGGGTGTCTTGTCATCGATTCGGGCGGCGCCCGCTCGCATCTGTTCGTTGAGCCAACATTAGGCATCGAAAACCATATCTGTCCAATACGATTCTCGACCGAAGCGATACCGAAACCGGCATGATCGCCCGATGCGGGCAATGCGTTGCCGGTCCTTCCCTCACTCTTGTCCCGGCACGCCGTCAATCCGCCGCCACAGGTCGAGCGGGTTGCCGTCGCGCAGCGCCTCCGGCAGCAGGGCGGCGGGAATGTCCTGGTAGCAGACCGGGCGCAGAAAGCGCCGGATCGCCAAGGTGCCGACCGAGGTGGTCCGGCTGTCCGAGGTCGCCGGGAAGGGGCCGCCATGGACCATGGCGTGGCAGACCTCCACCCCGGTCGGCCAGCCGTTGGCCAGGATGCGGCCCGCCTTGCGCTCCAGCGTCGGCAGCAGGGCGGCCACGGCGTCGCCGTCCGCCGGCTCCATCTGCACGGTCACGGTGAGCTGGCCCTCCAGCCGCTCGGCGACGGTCCGCATCGCCGCCGCGTCCGGGCAACGGATCAGCAGCGACGCCGCCCCGAACACCTCGTCCTGCAGGGCCGGGTCGGCGAGGAAGGCATCGGCCGTCGTGCCGAACAAAGCGGCTTGCGCCTGGTTGGGACCGCTGCAGGCCAGTCCGCGAGCCAGCGTCGCCACGGCGGCGCTGCCGGACAGCCGTGCCACCCCCGAATCATAGGCGGCGCGGATGGCCGGGGTCAGCATGGTCGAAGCGGCGCTGCCGCCCAGCGCCTCCACCGCGACGGCCACGAAACGGTCGAGGTCCGGCCCGTCGATACCCAGCAGGATGCCGGGGTTGGTGCAGAACTGGCCGGCGCCCATGGTCAACGAGGCCACGAAGCCCTTGCCCAGCGCCTCCGCCCGCGCGGCCAGCGCCGCCGGCATCAGGAAGACCGGATTGATGCTGCTCATCTCCGCATAGACCGGGATCGGCTCGGGCCGGCGGGCCGCCGCCGCCATCAGGGCAAGGCCGCCGCCGCGCGAGCCGGTGAAGCCCACCGCCTTGATGCGCGGGTCGGTGACCAGCGCCGTTCCGATGGGGTTGCCGACGCCGAACAGCAGCGAGAAGACGCCCTCGGGCAATCCGCAGGAGGCCACCGCCGCCTGGATGGCCCGGCCGACCAGCTCCGACGTGCCAGGATGGGCGGAATGGCCCTTGACCACCACCGGGCAGCCGGCGGCAAGAGCCGACGCGGTGTCGCCCCCGGCCACCGAGAAGGCCAGCGGAAAATTCGACGCGCCGAACACCGCGACCGGGCCGAGCGGGATGTGGCGCTGCCGGACATCGGGGCGCGGCAGCGGCTTGCGCTCCGGCTGGGCCGGGTCGATGCGGGCCTCCAGCCAGCCGCCCTCGCGCACCGTCTGGGCGAACAGGCGGAGCTGGCCGACGGTGCGCCCCCGCTCCCCCTCCAGCCGCGGGCGCGGCAGGCCGCTCTCGGCCATGGCGCGGAGGATCAGCGCGTCGCCGAGGTCGAGGATGTTCGCGGCGATGGTTTCCAGGAAGGCGGCCCGCGCCTCCAGCCCGGTCTCGCGGAAGGCGTCGAAGGCGGCCCAGGCCAGCGCACAGGCGCGCTCGACCTCCGCCACCCCGCCGCCGCCGAAGGCCGGCTCCAGCTCCGCGCCGGTGGCGGGATCGACGGCGCGGAACTCGCCGTCGGAGCCGCGGTGGCTCCGCGCGCCGATCAGCATCTCGCCGGTGATGGTCATCTGGGTTCTCCCGGTTTGGCGAGGGGTGGCGCGGTCCTCAGCGCGCCCAGCGCAGGACCAGCGGGTCGAGGCGGCGGGCGGCGTCGAGCAGGCCGGCGCGGCTGGCCGGCTGCGGGTCGGCCAGCGGGTGGCGCACAGCGTCGCAGGCGATGATGCCGCCCTCCTTCATCAGGATCTTGGCGGTGGCGAGCCCACACTGGCGATTCTCGTGGTTGATCAGCGGCAGCCAGCGCCCGTAGGCCGCCACCGCCGCCTCGCGGTCGCCGGCCAGGAAGGGGTCGATGATCTGGCGGATGCCGTCGGGATAGCCGCCGCCGGTCATGGCGCCGGTGGCCCCGGCGTCGAGATCGGCCAGCAGGGTGATCGCCTCCTCGCCGTCCCACGGTCCCTCGATGGCGTCGCCGCCCAGCTCGATCAGCCGGCGCAGCTTGGCGGCGGCCTGCGGCACCTCGACCTTGAAGTAGGCGACGTTGGCGATCTCCCGCGCCATGCGGGCCAGCAGTTCCGCCGACAGCGTGGTGCCGCTGACCGGGGCGTCCTGGATCATGATCGGGATGTCGATGGCGTCGGACACCCGCTGGAAGAAGGAGACGATGCCTGCCTCGGGCACGCGGATGGTGGCGCCGTGGTAGGGCGGCATGACCATCACCATGGCGGCCCCCAGCTCCTGGGCGCGGCGGCTGCGCGCGGCGCAGGCGGCGGTGCTGAAATGGGTGGTGGTGACGATGACCGGCACCCGGCCGGCGACGTGGCCGAGGATGGTCTCCATCAGCAGCTCGCGCTCGGCGTCGGTCAGCACGAACTGCTCGGAGAAGTTGGCGAGGATGCACAGGCCGTCGGAGCCGGCGTCGATCATGAAATCGACGCAGCGCGTCTGCCCGGCGAGGTCAAGGTCCCCCGTCTCGGTGAAGATGGTGGGGACGACCGGGAACACTCCCCGGTAAGGGCGGGCGCTGGGGGCCATGGCCGTTGGGGTCCTTCTGTCGGGTGGATTGCGGGCCGGATCAGCCGGGCGGATGCCCGAAGCGGCCGGGCGGCAGGCCGCGAACGCCGCTGGGATCGCACTCGAACAGCGCGCCGGCCAGCGGTTCGTCCGGCCGGCCATGCGCTGCGGTGGTCACGAACAGCCGGTCGAGGGCGGGGCCGGCGAAGACACAGGAGGTGACCCGCGACACCGGCAGCTTAATCGCGCGGTCGAGCGTGCCGTCGGGCCGGAAGCGGCTGACCCGACCGCCGTCCCAATGGGCCACCCACAGGCCGCCCTCGGCGTCGCAGGTCATGCCGTCGGGATAGCCGTCGGCCTCGGCGAAGCGGATGTGGGCGCGCTTTCCGGACAGTCGCCCTGCGCCGTCCAGATCGAAGGCGTGGATCGTCCGCGCCGCGCTGTCGGTGTGGTAGAGCGTCCGCCCGTCCGGCGACAGGGCCGGTCCGTTGGCGACGGTGTAGCCATCGTCCACACGCGCGATCGAGCCGTCGGGGTCGAGCCGGTGGAAGGCGCCGGACGGCGCTTCCTCCCCGTCGTCCATGCTGCCGATCCACAAGCGCCCCTGCGCGTCGGCCTTGGCGTCGTTCAGCCGGTTGCCCGGCCGGTCGGGGTCGATCCGCGCCAGTTCCCCGGCGATCACCGCGCGGCCCGGCTCCAGCCGCAGGCGGACCACCCGGCGCGAGCGCAGCCCGGCGATGAAGCCGTCGCCATCGGCGCACTCCACCAGCCAGCAGGCGGCGTCCTCCAGCGCCCAGTCCGCTTGGGACCCGTCGTCGAGCCCGTGACGCAGGATCCGCGATCCGTGGATGTCGACGAAGAAGACGGCGCCCTGCCCCGGCGCCCACAGCGGGCCTTCGCCCAAGAGCGCGCGGGCGGGCCAGACGCAACGAACCTCCTGCGGCATGCCGTCTCGCCTCCCCCCCTCGCGGTCCCGTTCTGAATTTTGTTGACCACGCCAACAATAGAGAGCGTTCTGATACGCGTCCAATACGAATATCGGCGCCGGCGATACGAGATTTCGTATGGCGGTGGCGCCGCCAGACCGGAGACCCCGCCCGTGACCCCGCACCGTTTCCCGGCCAACTGGTTCCTCAAGGCCCGGCTGAAGCTGCGCCATCTCCAGCTCTTCGTGGCGCTCGACGAGCACCGCAACCTGCACCGCGCCGCCGCCAGCCTGACCATGTCGCAGCCGGCCGCCTCGAAGCTGCTGGGCGACCTGGAGGAGTCGCTGGGCGTCACCCTGTTCGAGCGCCATGGCCGCGGCGTCGAGCCGAACTGGTACGGCGGCCTGATGATCCGCCACGCACGGACGATCCTCAGCGGCTTGCAGGAGGCGGGGGAGGAGCTGAACGACCTGCTGGCCGGCCACAGCGGCAGCGTTTCCATCGGCACGGTGATGGCCCCGGCGGTGGAACTGGTGGTGCCGGTGATCACCACGCTGACCCGCGATCACCCCGACCTGAAGATCGCCGTGGCGGTGGAGACCAGCGACGTGCTGGCCGAGCGGGTCCGGCAGGGCGTGATGGATTTCGCGATCGGCCGCCTGCCCGACCACGTCGACGCATCGTGCTTCGACTATCAGGAAATCAGCAGCGAGGAGCTGTGCTTCGTCTGCCGCGACGGCCACCCGCTGCTGCGGCTCGGCCGCCCGCTGACCGCGGCCGATCTGGTGGACGCCACCTGGATTCTCCAGCCCCTGGGCAGCCTGCTGCGCAGCCGGGTCGAGGCGCTGTTCCGCGCCGAGGGGGTTCCGCCGCCGCGCAAGGTGATCGAAAGCGCTTCCCCGGTCATCTCCCTGGCGATGGTGGCCGAGAACGATTCGGTCACCGTCTTCGCCCGCGCCCTTGCCCAGGTGTTCTCCCCCACCGGCAGCTGCACCATCGTGCCCTTCCACAAGCGCTTCAGCGTCGAGCCTTACGGCATTTTCTGGCTGAAGGACCGCCCGCTGTCGCCGGGCGCCCGCACCGCCCTGGCCGCTCTGCGCGCGGCGTCCGACACCAAGATGCGCCGCGCGCTGGAAATGCCGCAGCCAAGCTCTTCAAGTGATATCGAAATGTGTATGGATTCCGCCAATAATCGTATTTGACAGTTATGGTTTTTCGGCCGATTGCTAGCCTTACAAACATTGCGCCACCCGACACCCGTTCAAGTGCCGCGGGTGTGGCCAACCCGGTGCCGCAGAAGGGGGAGGAAATCGGCCCATGTCTTCTTCGTTCACGACCACACTGGCCGGGATGGCCGTCGGTATGCTGGTCCTCGCCACCGGCACCAATCCGACTCTGGCGCAGGACAAGCCCACCGTCGGCATCGCGATGCCCACCAAGTCCTCGGCCCGCTGGATCGACGACGGCAACAACATGGTCAAGCAGTTCCAAGCCAAGGGCTACAAGACCGACCTGCAATACGCCGAGGACGACATCCCCAACCAGCTCGCCCAGATCGAGACGATGGTCGCCAAGAACAGCAAGGTCCTGGTGATTGCCGCCATCGACGGCACGACGCTGACCGACGTGCTCCAGCAGGCCAAGGACCGCGGCGTGAAGGTCATCGCCTACGACCGGCTGATCCGCGGGTCGGAGAATGTGGACTATTACGCGACCTTCGACAATTTCCAGGTCGGCGTGCTGCAGGGCAGCTACATCGTCGACGCGCTGGGCCTGAAGGACGGCAAAGGTCCCTTCAATATCGAGCTGTTCGGCGGCTCTCCCGACGACAACAACGCCTATTTCTTCTACAACGGCGCCATGTCGGTGCTGCAGCCCTACATTGACAGCGGCAAGCTGACGGTGGGCAGCGGTCAGGTGGGCATGGACAAGGTGTCCACCCTGCGCTGGGACGGCGCCACCGCCCAGGCCCGCATGGACAATCTGCTGAGCGCCTTTTACGGCAACCGCCGCGTCGACGCCGTGCTGTCGCCCTACGACGGGATCAGCATCGGCATCATCTCCTCGCTGAAGGGGGTCGGCTACGGCTCGCCGTCGCAGCCGATGCCGGTGGTGACCGGCCAGGACGCCGAGGTCCCCTCGATCAAGTCGATCCTGGCGGGCGAGCAGCGCGCCACCGTCTTCAAGGACACCCGCGAGCTTGCCCGGATCACGGTGGAGATGGTCGACGCGGTGCTGGGCGGCGGCACGCCGCCGGTCAACGACACCAAGACCTACGACAACGGCAAGAAGGTCGTCCCGGCCTATCTGCTCAAGCCGGTCAGCGTGGACGCCTCCAACTGGAAGGGCACGCTGGTCGACAGCGGCTACTACACCGAAGCCCAGTTCAAGTGACGCAACGGCGCGGGGCGGGCGCACTTGGCTTTCATAACCCTCTCCCCTCTGGGGAGAGGGTGGCCCGGAGGGCCGGTGAGGGGGATGCGCGTGACGGTGCGTCCGGCAAAAGCGCAACCCCCTCACCCTAACCCTCTCCCCAGAGGGGAGAGGGGATTGAAAATGCGAGCGACCCGCCACCGGCCTGAGGTGCGCTCGGACGATCGCAGGTTCCTCGGAGGATTCTCATGGACTCCATCCTGGAGCGGTCCAGTCTGGCGATGCCGATCCTGGAGATGAAGGGCATCACCAAGACGTTTCCCGGCGTGAAGGCGCTGGATGACGTCAACCTGTCGGTTCGCGAGGGCGAGATCCACGCGCTGATCGGCGAGAACGGCGCCGGCAAGTCGACGCTGATGAAGGTGCTGAGCGGGGTCTACCCACAAGGCAGCTTTGACGGCGAAATCCGCTTCCGCGGCCAGCCGCAGGCCTTCCGCGGCATCGCCGACAGCGAGCGGCTGGGCATCATCATCATCCACCAGGAGCTGGCGCTCGTCCCCCTGCTGTCGATCACCGAGAACCTCTTCCTCGGCAACGAGCAGGCAAGCCGCGGCGTGATCGACTGGGACGCCGCCACCCTGCGGGCGCGGGAGCTGCTGCGGCTGGTCGGGCTGCACGACCCGCCGGAGACCCTGATCACCGACATCGGCGTCGGCAAGCAGCAGCTCGTGGAGATCGCCAAGGCGCTGTCCAAGGAGGTCAAGCTGCTGATCCTGGACGAGCCGACCGCCAGCCTGAACGAGAGCGACAGCGACGCCCTGCTGGACCTGCTGCTGCAATTCAAGGCGCGCGGCATCGCCTCCATCCTCATCTCGCACAAGCTGAACGAGATCGCCAAGGTCGCCGACCGGGTAACCATCCTGCGCGACGGCACGACGGTGGAGACGCTGGACTGCCGCGAGGCCGCGGTCAGCCAGGACCGCATCATCCGCGGCATGGTCGGGCGCGCCCTGTCAGACCGCTACCCCAAACGGACCACCGTGCCCGGCGACGTGCTGTTCGAGGTGAAGGGGTGGAGCGCCGACCACCCGGCCCATCCCGGCCGGCGCGTCGTCCGCGACGTGAACCTGACCGTCCGCCGCGGCGAGGTGGTGGGCATCGCCGGGCTGATGGGCGCCGGCCGCACCGAGTTCGCGATGAGCCTGTTCGGCCGCTCCTACGGCCGGAACATCCGCGGGCAGGCCTTCCTCGACGGGCGGGCGATCGACGTCTCGACCATCAGCCGGGCCATGGCGAACGGCCTCGCCTACGCGACGGAGGACCGCAAGCATCTCGGCCTCGTGCTCGACAACGACATCCGCCACAACGTCACGCTGGCGAACCTCAGGGGGGTGGCGAAACGCTGGGTCATCGACCATGAGCGCGAGGTCCAGGTGGCCGAGGAGTTCCGGCGCCGGCTGCGCATCCGCTGCCCCGACGTGTTCCAGGAGACGGTCAACCTGTCGGGCGGCAACCAGCAGAAGGTCGTGCTCAGCAAGTGGCTGTTCGCCGACCCGAAGGTGCTGATCCTCGACGAACCGACCCGCGGCATCGACGTCGGCGCCAAGTACGAGATCTACACCATCATCAACCAGTTGGTCGCCGAGGGCCGGGGCGTCGTCCTGATCTCCTCGGAGATGCCGGAGCTGCTGGGCGTCGCCGACCGCATCTGCGTGATGAACGCCGGCGAAATGGTCGCCGAGATGCCGGCGGCCGAGGCCAGCCAGGAGAAAATCATGCGGGCGATCATGCGCTCCGGCGAGACGCTGATGTCCGGGGAGGCTCTGCCATGAGTGCCGAACTCAACCTTCCGGCGCGCGGCCCGCGGGTGTCCATGGGACGGTTCGTGAAGGCGCACATGCGCGAGTACGGCATGCTGCTGTCGCTGGTCGCCATCGTCCTGTTCTTCCAGTACATGACCGACGGCACGCTGCTGCAGCCGCTGAACCTGACCAACCTCGTGCTGCAGAACAGCTACATCGTCATCATGGCGCTGGGCATGCTGCTGGTGATCGTCGCTGGGCACATCGACCTGTCGGTGGGCTCGGTCGTCGCCCTCATCGGCGCGCTGGCGGCGACGCTGATGGTGCGGCTCCACCTGGACTTCGTCACCACGACGCTGCTGTGCCTGCTGGCCGGGGCGGCGATCGGGGCGGTGCAGGGCTTCTGGGTCGCCTATCTGCGCATCCCCTCCTTCATCGTGACGCTGGCCGGCATGCTGGTCTTCCGCGGCCTGTGCCTGATCCTGCTGGCCGGCCAGTCGGTCGGCCCCTTCCCGGTGGAGTTCCAGCGCCTCAGCTCCGGCTTCATCCCGGACTTCCTGGCGCTCGACGCCCTCAACCTGGGCAAGTTCCACCTGACCAGCCTGCTGCTCTGCGCGGCGGTGGCCGCCGCGCTGGTGGCGATGAACACCCGGGCGCGCCTGCGCCGGCAGAGTGTCGCCATCGAGCAGGAGCCGCTGCCGCTGTTCGTGGCGAAGAACGTCGCGCTGGCCGCCGTGCTGATCTATGTCGGGCAGTTGATGGCCTCCTACCGCGGCCTGCCCAACGTGTTGATCATCATGAGCGTACTGATCGCGCTCTACAGCTTCGTCACCCGCAACACCACGGTGGGGCGGCGCGTCTACGCGCTGGGCGGCAACGAGAAGGCGGCCAAGCTGTCCGGCATCGACACCCGGCGGCTCAGCTTCTACACCTTCGTCAACATGGGGGTGCTGGCGGCGCTGGCCGGGCTGATCTTCGCCGCAAGGCTGAACACCGCCACGCCGAAGGCCGGCGTCTCGTTCGAGCTGGACGTGATCGCCGCCTGCTTCATCGGCGGCGCCTCGGCGTCGGGCGGCGTGGGCCGGGTCACCGGGGCGGTGATCGGCGCCTTCATCATGGGCGTGATGAACAACGGCATGTCGATCCTGGGGATCGGCATCGACTGGCAGCAGGTCATCAAGGGCATGGTGCTGCTCGCCGCCGTCACCATCGACGTCTACAACAAGAACAAGGCGTGAGGACCGTCATGACCCGTCCCACCCCGATTACCCCCGCCCCCCTCACCCTCGGCATCGTCGGCTTCGGCAAGATCGCCCGCGACCAGCATGTCCCGGCCATCGCCGCCACCGGCCTGTTCCGCCTCGCCGCGGTGGTCAGCCCGCACGGCGACCCAGCGGAGGAAACCGGGCTCGGCGACGTGGCGGTCTTCCGCAGCCAGGGGGAGATGCTGGCCGCCCTGCCCGGCCTCGACGCCGTGGCGATCTGCACGCCGCCCGCCGTCCGGCACGTCCTGACGGTGGAGGCGCTGCGCGCCGGCAAGCATGTCCTGATCGAGAAGCCGCCGGCCGCCACCCTGACCGAGCTGCGCCTGTTGCTCGACGCGGCGGAGGACGCCAAGCGCACGCTGTTCGCCGCCTGGCACTCCCGCTTCAACGCGGCGGTCGAGGAGACGCGGCGGCGGCTGGCCGGCGCCACCGTCCGCAACGTTGCCATCATCTGGAAGGAGGACGTGCGGCGCTGGCATCCCGGCCAGGACTGGATTTTCGCGGCGGGAGGCTTCGGCGTCTTCGATCCGGGCATCAACGCCCTGTCGATCCTGACCGAGATTCTGCCGGCCCCCGTCGTCGTCCGCGACGCCGAGCTGCGGGTGCCCGCCAACCGCGACACGCCCATCGCCGCGACGCTGAGGATGGAGGGTGCTGTGGACTCCGCCATCGGGACGGTGACGGCTGCCTTCGACTTCCTCCAGGAAGGCGAGCAGACCTGGACCATCGCCATCGAAACAGAGGGCGGACGGCTCGACCTCACCCACGGCGGCACGCGGCTGAGCGTGGACGGCGTGCCGGCGCTGGCCGAGCCCGACGCCGAGTACCAGGGCATCTACCGCCGCTTCCACCATCTGATCGCGGACGCGGCCGGCGACGTCGATGCCCGTCCGCTGCAACTGGTCGCCGACGCCTGTCTGGTCGGGCGCTGGCGCACCACCGACGCCTTCCACTGGTAAAGCGCCGGGCACACCGCCCGGCCGACTCCCAACGACGCCCGAACGAGGCTCCGAACGACCCCGGCGCCGGCCGACCCCGGTCCGCGCCCCCAACCCGAATTGGTGCCGACATGTCCGATACGAAGACCTCCCCCCAGCACCCGGAAATCGGCTCCGCCCGGCGGCTGCGGTCGCGCGCGTGGTTCGACAACCCCGACAACCCCGACATGACCGCGCTCTATCTGGAGCGCTACCTGAATTTCGGGCTGACGCGGGAGGAGCTGCAATCGGGCGCGCCGATCATTGGCATCGCCCAGACCGGCTCCGACCTCAGCCCCTGCAACCGGCACCATCTGGTCCTGGCCGAACGCCTGCGCGAGGGCATCCGCACCGCCGGCGGCATCGCCATCGAGTTCCCCGTCCACCCGATCCAGGAGACCGGCAAGCGGCCGACCGCCTCGCTCGACCGCAACCTCGCCTATCTCGGCCTCGTCGAGGTGCTGCACGGCTACCCGCTCGATGGGGTGGTGCTGACCATCGGCTGCGACAAGACCACCCCCGCCTGCCTGATGGCGGCGGCCACCGTGAACATCCCGGCCATCGCCCTGTCGGTCGGCCCGATGCTGAACGGCTGGTTCCGCGGCGAGCGCACCGGCTCGGGCACCATCGTGTGGAAGGCCCGACAGATGATGGCGGCCGGCGAGATCGACTATCAGGGCTTCATCGAGCTGGTGGCGTCGTCGGCCCCCTCGACCGGCTACTGCAACACGATGGGCACGGCCTCCACGATGAACTCGCTGGCCGAGGTGCTGGGCATGCAGCTTCCCGGCTCCGCCGCCATCCCCGCCCCCTACCGCGAGCGCCAGCAGGCCGCCTACGAGACCGGCAAGCGCATCGTGGAGATGGTCCGCGAGGATCTCAAGCCCTCCGACATCCTGACCCGCGACGCCTTCCTCAACGCCATCGTCGTCAACTCCGCCATCGGCGGCTCGACCAACGCGCCGATCCACATCAACGCCATCGCCAAGCACATCGGCGTGCCGCTGACGGTCGAGGACTGGCAGACCCACGGGCACGACGTGCCGCTGCTGGTCAACCTCCAGCCGGCCGGCGAGTATCTGGGCGAGGATTTCCACCGCGCCGGCGGCGTGCCCGCGGTCGTCGCCCAGCTCATGGGCAAGGGGCTGATCCGCGAGGGGGCGCCCACCGTCAACGGCCGGACCATCGGCGAGAACTGCCGCCACCAGCCGATCCTCGACACGCGGGTGATCCACCCCATCGACGAGCCGCTGATGCCCAACGCCGGCTTCGTGGTGCTGCGCGGCAACCTGTTCGGCGCCGCCATCATGAAAACGAGCGTCATCTCCGACGAGTTCCGCGAACGCTACCTGTCCAACCCCCAGGACCCGGAGGCATTCGAGGGCAAGGTCGTCGTCTTCGACGGGCCTGAGGACTACCATCACCGCATCGACGACCCCGGCCTGGGCATCGACGCCTACACCATCCTGGTCATCCGCGGCACCGGCCCCATCGGCTATCCGGGGGCGGCGGAGGTGGTCAACATGCGCCCCCCCGCCACGCTGATCCGGCAGGGCGTCCATTCCCTTCCCTGCATCGGCGACGGCCGCCAGTCCGGCACCTCGGGGTCGCCCTCCATCCTCAACGCGTCCCCGGAGGCGGCGGCGGGCGGCGGGTTGGCCCTGCTGCGCAGCGGCGACCGGGTGCGCATCGACTTGCGCCGCGGCAGCGCCGATATCCTGATTTCGGAGGGCGAGCTGGCCGACCGCCGCGCCGCTCTGGACGCCGCGGGCGGCTACCCGATCCCGCCATCGCAGACCCCTTGGCAGGAGATCCAGCGCGGCATCGTCGATCAGCTCGACGAGGGGATGGTGCTGAAACCCGCCGTCAAGTACCAGCGCGTCGCCCAGACCATGGGCATCCCGCGCGACAACCACTGACGGAAAGGCCGTGCGGCGCGTCAGCCCCCCACCTTGAACCGGTCATCCAGCCAATCGAGGACGCGGAGGTTCAGGAGGGAGCGGTTGCCCATCTCGCAATGCCCGTCGGCGCCCTCGGCGGCGGTGAAGCGCATCAGCGTCTTCGGTCCGGTGAGCGCGTCGAAGAAGGCGCCCGCACCGGCCGACAGGGCGTCACCCTCCGCCTGGGTGATCAGGGTGGGGCAGGCGATGAGATGCGCCCGCCCCCGCATGGTGAACAACTCCGCGGAGGCGAGGTAGGAGCGCAGATCACTGACGCCATGCACCCAGAAGCCGCGCTGAACGACCTTCCAGTTCAGTTGGCGGTTGCCGCGGATGAGGGCGTCCATGCGGTCGATGACGGCTTGGTCCAGGGTGCCGAGATCGGCCGCCGCCTCCGGCGCGACGCCGAGCCTGTGCACCACCATGTCGCGGAAGCCGTCGGCAATGCTCCAGGTGCCGGGATCGGCGATCAGCGCCGCGATGCGCGGCTCGCCCGACGCGGCGCGCGGGGCGAGATGCCCGCCCAGGCTCCAGCCGCTGAGCGCGATGCGCGCCGCATCGACGAGCGGCAGGGTTTCGGCGAAATCGACCACCGCCCCGATCACCGTTTCCCAGTCCGGGCGCAGCGGCACGCCGTGCTCGTAGAGCATGGCCCCCTGGCCGGGGCCGTCGAACAGCAGGCTGTGATAGCCCCGCCGCGAGGCCGCCACCGCCGACGCGAAATACATGTCGGTGATGGTGCCGTCGTAGCCGTTGGTGAAGACGATCAGCGGGCGGACGCGGGTCTCGAAGCCCTCCGCCGGGATGAAGCGTCCGGGCATCGCCATCCCGCCGAAGGGAATGGCCAGCGGGATGGCCGGGCGCGGTCCAAGCGAGAGCCCCTTGTCGAGCGCCGCCGTCCCCTTGTGGAAGGCGGCGATCAGGCGCGGATCGACGGGCGCGCCGTAGAGCGGGTGGAAGGAGGCGTTGTGGAAGGCGCTCGCCCGCAGATAAAGGGCGCGGGCGGTCGCCTTGTGGCCCTTGGACAAAGCGATGTCGGCCTCGTGCGCCAGCCGGTCGCCCGCGGCGGTCCAGGCGTCGTAATAGGCGCCGTCGTCACCGTCGCCGATGGCCTCGGCGACCGCCTTGATCTCGCCGAACTCCGCCCCGCCATAGGGGATGTAGGCGATAGGCCAAGTGCCGAAGTCCTCGTGCAGAGCGTCGTGAAAGAGGGTGGTCACGGCTGTCCTCCTCATTCCCGCCCGCCGGTTCACGGAGCCCCGGCAACCCTCAATTGTCACCTTGCCGGCATCATCACGCCATCGCGCAGAAGGTGAGACGCCCGAACGGACATGACGCTCCCCGGCTGACAATTGCCCATCTCGTCAGGTGCGGCAAAAGCGCCCGGTCCGGCGGCGGGCGCTTTTCTCCTTCCGCCCCCCATAACTGATATATTAATATATCCAATATCCTTCCGGCATCCTTCCGGTCCAAGGGGCACCCACGCCATGACGCCTTATGCCGACCTCCGGCGCGAGGATTTCCGCGCCACCATCGATGGCACGCCGACCGACCTGTTCACCCTGCGCAACCGCCGGGGCATGGCCGTCCGCATCACCAATTACGGCTGCAAGATCGTCCAGATCCTGGCGCCCGACCGCGACGGCGCCCTCGGCGATGTGGTGCAGGGCTACGAGACGCTGGAGCGGACCATGGCCGGCCAGCCCTCCATGGGCTCCTTCATCGGGCGCTATTGCGGGCGCATCGGCGGCGGACGCTTCACGCTGGACGGGGTGGAGCACCGCACCGCGGTCAACGCGCCGCCCAACACCCTGCACGGCGGCCAGCGCGGCTCGCGCTTCCGCACCTTCGCCGCGCGGCAACTGGACGAGGCGAGCCTGGAGCTGACCTACGTCTTCCAGGACGGGGAGGAGGGCTTCCCCGGCACCCTTCCCGTCCGGCTCGTCTATACGCTGGACGAGGACAACGCCCTGACCATCGCCTGGACCGCCGTGGCGGCGGACAAGGCGACCGTGGCGAACTTCACCGACCACACCTTCTTCAACCTGTCGGGCGACGCCGGGTCCTCGATCCTCGACCATGTGGCGACGGTCAACGGTAGCCGCTATCTGGCGCTGGACGCCACCGCCGTCCCCACCGGGGAGCTGGTGGACGTGACCGGCACCCCCCTCGATTTCCGCAACCCCGTCGCCTTCGGCGCGCGGATCGCCGCCGACCATCCGATGCTGGCGCTCGGCAAGGGCTACGACCTGCATTACGCAGTGGACAAGCCGGCGGGCGCGCTGGGGCTGCACGCCCGCGTCGTCCATCCCGGCAGCGGGCGGGTGCTGGAGGTCCTGTCCACTGAACCCGGCGTGCAGGTCTACACCGGCAATTTCCTCGACGGCCAGACGCCGCGCGACCTCGGCAAGGGCGGCACGCTCTACACCCGGCACAGCGCCTTCTGCCTGGAGCCGTCGCACTTCCCCAACGCCGTCAACATCCCGTCCTTCCCCTCCACCACGCTGGCCCCCGGCCAGTGGTATGCGGGCCGCATCGTCTACCGCTTCGGCGTCGCCTGAATCCCCGGCCAGCGCATTCCGATTCTCAGAGGACCTTCCGTCATGCCTCTTCTCTCCCGTGAATCGCTCGCCGCCGGCGCCTTCGACGTGGCGCACACGGCGGGTGCCCCGCGGCTGCCCGTCACCATCCTTCAGATCGGCGACGGCAACTTCCTGCGCGGCTTCGTCGATTGGATGGTGGACGTCGCCAACGGCGCCGGGCTGATGAGCGCCGGGGTCGCCGTCGCCCAGCCGCTGGATCAGGGCGTCGCCGGCCTGCTGACCGCTCAGGAAGGACTCTACACCGTCCTGCTGCGCGGCATCGAGCAGGGCGCGGCGGTCGAATCCCGGCGGGTGGTGAGCTGCGTGTCCGAGGCGCTGAACCCCTATGCGGAGTGGGACCGCATGCTGGCCCTCGCCACATCCCCGGCGCTGCGCTTTCTGGTGTCCAACACGACGGAGGCCGGCATCGCCGACGTGGCGGAACCCTACACCCCCGGCGCCTGTCCGCAGAGCTTCCCGGCCAAGGTCGCGGCGCTGCTGCACGCCCGCTTCACCGCGCTGGGCGGCACGCCGGAGAGCGGCCTCGTCCTGCTGCCCTGCGAGCTAATCGAGGCCAACGGCGCCAAGCTGAAGCGGATCGTCCTCGCCCACGCCAAGCGCTGGGGCCTGGAGTCCGGCTTCGCCGCCTGGGTCGAGGCGCACAACCACTTCCTGAACACGCTGGTCGACCGCATCGTCCCCGGCTACCCGCGCGACGAGGCCGCGGCACTCGCTACAACGTGGGGCTACGAGGACCCGCTGGCCGTGGCCGGCGAGCCCTTCCACGTCTGGGTCATCGAAGGCCCCGCGGCCCTGGCTGAGGAGTTCCCGCTGCACAAGGCCGGGCTGAACGTGGTCTGGACCGACGACCTGCAGCCCTACCGCACGCGCAAGGTGCGCATCCTCAACGGCGCCCACACCGCCGGCGCGCTCGCCGCCTTCGTGGCGGGGGTGGACACGGTGAAAGGCATGATGGACGACCCCACCCTGTCCGCCTATTTGAACACGGTGATGTTCGGGGAGATCGTCCCCTTCGTGCCCCTGCCGGACGCCGAGCGCCAGGACTACGCCCGCACCATCATGGAACGCTTCGGCAACCCCTACATCCGGCACGAGCTGATCGCCATCTCGCTGAATTCGGTGTCGAAGTGGCAGGTGCGCGTCCTGCCGAGCCTGAAGGACTACGCGGCCGCCCATGGCGAGGCGCCGGATGGCCTGTCCTTCTCGCTGGCCGCCCTGCTGCGCTTCTACAAGGGCACGCTGGCGGCGGACGGCGCCTGCACCGGCAGCCGCGACGCCGGCCCTTATCCCATCCGCGACGACGCGGCGGTGCTGGCGGCGCTGTCGGGCGCATGGGCCGCGCATGGCGGCGACCCGGCGGCGCTGGTGGACGCCGTGCTGTCCAACGCCGCCCTGTGGGGCGAGGATCTGACCCGCATCCCCGGTCTGGCCCATCGCACCGCCGCCCATCTGGCGGTGATCGAGGAGCGCGGCATGCGCGGCGCCCTGGAAGCGCTGGTGAGTTGAGCTAAGCTACACGGCCTCATCATAACCCTCTCCCCTCTGGGGAGAGGATGGCCCGCAGGGCCGGTGAGGGGGATGCGCGTGGCGCTACGTCCGGCACACGTGCAACCCCCTCACCCTAACCCTCTCCCCGGAGGAGAGAGGGGAACGCACACTGCCCCGCAACCGCTATATACCTTCGCGTACAACGGCCTGTTGACAGCGCCCCACCAGCGCAGTATCCGAATCGATACAGCGTCGGGCGAGTCGTCATTCCGCAACGAATCGAAGGAACTGTGTCCATGCGTTTGAAAGCCCTCGCCCTCGCCCTCACCTTCGGGTTGCTGGCCCTCCAGACCGCCGCGGCGGCCCAGGACCTCCACGCTTATGTCGGCGCCGGTCTCCGCCCGCCGGTGGATGCGTTGATCGAGGACTTCCGCAGGGAGACCGGGATCACCGTGACGGCCGAGTATGGCGGGTCGGGCCAGCTTCTCGCCCGCTTTGCCGAGACGAAGGCCGGCGACCTGTTCATCCCCGGCACGACCTTCTACACCGACAAGCTGAAGGAGTTGGACGCCGTCGCCGACCTGACGGTGCTGGTGGTGCACGGCCCCGTGCTGGCCGTGGCGCCGGGCAAGGCCGAGGCGATCCGCGGTTTCGCCGATCTCGCCAAGCCGGGCGTCCGCGTCGGGCTCGGCGACCCGCAGGCGATGGCTCTGGGCCGCACGGCGGAGGACATCCTGGACAAGTCCGGCCAGGGCGAGGCGATCCGCCGGAATGTCACCGTCCGTGCCGCGACCGTGAAGCAGCTCGCCCTCTATGTGCTGGACGGCAACGTGGACGCCGCGATCATCGGCGCGTCGGAGGCGGCGCAGAATCCCGGCAAGCTGTCCGTCCTCGCCATCCCGCCGGACTGGTACGAGGCCGAATACGCCCCCGTCGCCGTGCTGACGACCAGCGCCGCGCCGGACGCCGCCAAGCGCTTCGCCGACTTCCTGGCCTCGGACGCCGGCCTTGCCACCTTCCAGCGCTTCGGCTTCCCGCCCGCCCCGAAGATGTGACGGATGGGCTTCGCCGTCCTGCTGGCCCTGCCGCTCGCCATCGTCGCGCTGACGATCGCGGGCGTGCTGGGCGCCCTGCTGGCCCGCCTGCCCCCGGACGATCTCTGGGCCGCCCTGAGCGCGGCGGAGACACTGTTCGCGCTGCGGCTGTCGGCGCTGACCTCCATCGCGGCGCTGGGGATCGCACTGGTCCTCGGCCTGCCGGCCGCCTACCTGATGGCGCGGCGGCGCTTTCTGGGGAAGGTCCTGCTCGACACGCTGCTCGACGTCCCGCTGGTCATGCCGCCGCTGGTCGCCGGGCTGGGACTGCTGTTCCTGCTCGGGCGCAACGGACCGGTCCCGGCCCTGGGGATGGAGTTGCTGTTCTCCCCCGCGGGCGTGGTGGTGGCCCTGGCCTTCGTGTCCACCGCGGTGGTGGTGCGCACCGCCACGGCGGCCTTCCGGTCCGTCGACCCCGGCTATGCCGTCGCGGCGCAGTCGCTGGGCGCCGCCCCCTGGGCGGTGTTCTGGCGGGTGGAGCTGCCGCTGGCCGCCAAGGGCATCGCGGCGGGCGCCGTGCTGGCCTGGGCGCGGGCGCTCGGCGAATTCGGCGCCACGCTGATGGTCGCCGGAGCCACCCGCCTGAAGACCGAGACGCTGCCCATGGCCGTCTTCCTCAACATCGCCACCGGGGAAACCGGCATCGCCGTGGCTTGCGCCATCCTGCTTCTGGCGGCGGCTCTGCTGATGCTGGTGGCGATGCGGCTGCTCGGCACGCGGCGGGACGACAGGGTCAGCCGCGGGTCCGCAGCCGGTTGCGGACCCGCTTGAGCGGCTGCTTCAGCTCCATGGCGTCGAGCAGTCCCACCGCCGCCTGCCGCAGCGAGGCGGCGGCGCCCTTCATCGCCCGGACAGGACGGGGCTCGGAACGATCAATATCCGGCTGGATGGCGCCCACCCGCTCCTTCAGCCGCTCCAGCCATGCCCCCTCGACCGCGTGCTGGCGAGCGTAGTCGAGGATGGAGCGGAGTTCCGCCGCCTGCGGCTCGTTGCGCACGGGGATGCCGCCGATGCGCGCGGGGTCCAGCGGCCCGTCGAAGCACTCCGGGGCAGCCACCCCGGCGGCGGCGAAGTTCATCCGGGTGCGCACGCATTTCTCGCAGACGCCGCAGTTCCGGAACTGCTCCGCCCCCTCCCAGCAGACGCGCAGAGAGCGCACCGCCTCCGGATAGGCGGCGACCGCCGCGGCCTTCTCCGTGCGGGAATAGGCGGCCCCGTCATGGACGATCGAGAAGCCGTCGCCGGACAGCAGATGGTCGGCGATGGGCGTGGTGCCGTAGGGGATGACCAGCGCGTCGTAGGGCTTGGTGCTGCCGATCAGCCCGAATTCGAACTCCGCTTCGTGGAGGTGCAGGCAGGCCGCCAGCTCCGCCGCGTGGGAATCCTGCCAGTTCTGGAGGTGCAACTCCTTGCTGTTGGTGCGCACCACGCGCAGCTCCAGCCCGACCAGTTCGCGGAAGGGCCGGGTGCGCTCGACCAGCCGCTCGAAATCCTCGGCCCGGTCCAATTCCACGTCGAAGCCATGCACCATCAGCAGCGCGCCGACGGTGTGGCGCCGCTCCGGCGGCAGGAGAAGCCGGTGGCGCAGGATGGTGAAGGTGCTGTCCAGCCCGCTGGAGTAGGCGGCGATGGCCCGGCGCCCCGGCTTGGGCGCGTTGCGGTCGACGACCGTCTCCGGGATGATCTCCACCGTCCGGTAGCGGTCGGGACGCCAGCGCCGCCACACCCCCTGGAGCGTGTCGATGTTGTGCATCGCGGTGCGGGTCAGCGGCCCGTGCACATGGACGGGAAGGCCCCGTTGCATGGCGTGGAACAGGACCGCCATGACCGCCCCGTCCATCGGCCGGTCCGCCGCGGTCCCGGCCGGATCCTCGAACTCGTAAACCACGCGGTCCCGGCGGCGGGCGCCGTCCTCGGACAGCAGGACGGTGCGGCGGACCAGACCGCCGCTCGCCGTCTCCTCGAATCCGATGTGCAGCCCTTTGCCCGCCATACGTCCCGACGCCCTCTTCAGCCCATGTTCCGGGATGACAGACGGATGCGGGGCGCAAACGTTCCCGGGGTCCTCAGCGTTTCCAATCCGCAAGCCAGCTGTCGATGTAGTTGGTCAGCTTGCCGTAGGAGTTGTCGCGCACCTGCACCGGCAGCCCCATCATCAGGGCCAGCAGCATTCCATGCAGGCGGTTGGTGACCACGGCGTTGGCCGCGCCGAAATGGGCGACGGCCTTGCGGACCAGCCGGTCGCGGATGGGATACCAGCCGCGCAGCGGGTCGGCGGGCAGCGGAAACGCGTCGTCCAGCCGGATCAGCCGGGCGGCCAGCGCGAAACCGGCGAAATCCTCCGGCCCGCACAGATCCTCCCAGTCGAAGACCGGCGAGTCCTGGCGCAGCCAATGGCGCCCCGCGCATTCCTGGTCGCGCCGGGCCATCACAAGCAGGGTCGTGTCGTGTGCGGGGCGCACCGGCGTCAGCCGCGTCGGGTAGCGGGTCAGGTAATGGGCGAGGTCCGGCACTTGGATCGCCCGCTCCCCCAGAAAGGGCCGCACCAGATCGAGCGACGGTGCGTCGCGCACCATGAAGACCAGATTGCGGTGGGCCGACCAGCGCTTCATGTCGTGGCGCAGCCGGTCGTGGTCGCGGTAGTAGACGGTCTGCGGCAGCAGCACGATGCGGCTGGACGGGAAGCTCTCCAGCACCTTCTGCCGGAACGTCTCGTGATGGGGGTAGAGGTCGCCGAAATTGCCGCCGCCGTGCAGGAGGATCGCCGCCTGCCCGTCGCGCTGGCGGCGCAGCAGGCGCCGGGCGTTGCCCAGCGTCACCCGCTCGCGGATCTCGACGCCGCCGTCGGCGAACAGCGTCTCCGCCCCCTGGTTGATCAGCAGGTCCCCGACGTTCAGATGGACCGGGATGTCCGCATAGACGGCCGGCCCGCTGCCCAGATGCGGAAGCACCAGATCCCGCACCCGCAGCGACAGCGCTTCCAGGGCCGCAAGGTCCGGGTCCAGCCAGAGGTCCGCCGCACCGGCGGCAGCCCCGCCGGCAGCTCCTCCATCACCAGATCCGGCGGCCGCGCGCCCCCCGGCACCGCCGTCATAACACCAGGTATCCATGGCCAATGGCCGCCCCCGCAGAAGATTGGTCCCGGAACATTGGTTGCCGGCCCCGGAGATGGAAGAGAAGTGACACGCCCCGGTCCAATGTGAATGGGGGTGATGCGTGAAAGTTCGCGCCCAAAGGAATGCGCCTGGATGCGCCGGTTCCACCCCTCCGAATCGGCGAGGGACTTTTGCGGTACCCGTTCCGGCGCGGTCGGACCGCGCCGGAATCTTCGTGTTCATATGGTTTGTTCACACACCAATTCGGTCATCATGCCCGTCGCCATGTGCAGAAGGTTGTGACAGTGCAACGGCCAGCGCCCGGGATTGTCGGCGTCGAAGGCGATGGTGGCAGACCCGTTCATCGGCACCAGCACCGTGTCGCGCACCGCCCCGGCCAGCGCCGTCCCATTGAGCGCGGTCACCTGGAAATGCTGGCCGTGCAGGTGCATCGGGTGGGCCATCGGGCTTTCGTTGACCATGGTGATGCTGACCCGCTGCCCCTTGCGGACGGTGAGCGGCCGATGCTCGCCGAAGGGACGGTCGTCGATGGTCCAGACATAGGGGGCCATGCCGCCGGTCAGCCGGATGGTGAAAGCCGCCCCCACCGGACGCTCTGACAGTGGGTCGAGCGCCGTCAGCCGCCGTTCCAGCGACAGGTCCACCGGTCCGGCCGCGGCGTCCGCAAGGCCAGCGGTCCTGCCCACCGCGGCGCCGGCGGTGGCGAGGATGATGCCGGTGCGCTGGCGCTCCCCTTCCCGCTGCGCAAGGATGGGGAAGGCGCCGCCATCGGCGGGAAGCTGGAGGAGGATGTCCAGCCGCTGCCCCATAACCATGCCGAAGCGCCGCCCGGTCACCGGCTGCACCGGGTTGCCGTCCGCCGCGACCACCGTGCCGTCGAGGGCGCCGAGGTCGATGTGGAAGGCCGTCGAGGTCGCCCCGTTGATCAGCCGCAGCCGGACCCGCCCGCCGCGCTCCACCCGCACCACCTCCGGGTCGTCGAGCGTGCGGTCGTTGGCGAGGTAGGCGTCGTATTCCACGTCGTTGAGGTCCATGGCGGCCATGGTCATGCCGCCCATGCCCTTCATGTTCGTGTGGTCCATCATCGGCATGGCGCCGCCATGCCCGCTGCCATGGCCTCCGTGGCCGCTTCCATGCCCGCCACCGTGATTCATGCCACCACCGGTCAACCCGGCGAGGACCTCGGCGGGGTCCTTGAAGGTGAAATCATGCAGCAGCACGGTGACCTCCTGCGCGTCCGCCCGCCGGTCTTCGGCGGTGCGGACGATCAGCGGGGCCGCCATCAGAAGCTGTTCCTGGAGACCGTGGTGCGAGTGCATCCAATGCGTGCCGGGGCGCGGTTCGAAGTCGTAGCCCTGGCTGGCGCCGTCGCGGATCAGCGGGCGGTTCGCGTCGGCCACGCCGTCCTGGGCGTAGGGCGGAGTCATGCCGTGCCAGTGGATGATTGCGTCCTCCCCGGCCCGGTTCGCCAGATCGACCAGGAAACGCTGCCCCGGATCGAGGAACAGGCCGGAGGTGCCGTCCGGCTGGCGGATGCCGAAGACGGAGGCGGGCTTGCCCATCACCTCCAGCACGCGCCGCTCGACGGCGAGGCGGAGGGGTGCCGCGGCCCATGCGGAGCGCACGGTCGCGGGAAGAAGGGTGGACAGGCCGCCCAGCGCAGCGGTCGAAGCCGCGGACGCCAGGAAACGGCGGCGGGTCTGAAGAATCGTCATGATGCGATGGTCCGTTTTTGCGAAATGCCGGCCCGGAGCGCGCGGTGAAGGCGCACCTCGGGCATGGAGTCCGGTCAAACGGCCAAGCGCGGTGGTCTGAGGGCCGGCGGCGGGCCGATTCCCTCCGGCAACAGGCCGGCGGGCCGGAAGGGTGCGGACGCGCGGAGCGGCGGCGTCGGAAAGGCCCCCGTGGTGGCGATGCCCGACAGCATCATCGGACAGGCGCCGCCGCAGGTCAGCCCGTTCCTGCCCGCGCAGGCGTCGTCCGCCGGCGGCGCGTGGTCGGCATCGCCCACCCAGACGGTTCCGGCCGGCGTTGGAGCCGAGGATGCGGCATGGCCTTGAGAATGGGCGCCGGCATGGACATGCGCCCGCGCGGAGGACGGGGCGAACAGCGCCAGCGCGGCCAGCATCAGCAGCCCCGCCAGCAGCCGCCTGATCGACACCGTCCCGCCAAGGGTGCACTCACCCCGCGCCATCGCCGTTTCCCATTCCTGCATCGGCATCACGGTTCACAGTCTCCACCTTCCAGCGGCGGGAAGGTCAAGCGCAAATTCGCGCTGACGCCAGCGGTTGCAGGGAGCCCGCTCTGGACAGCCTAGCCGCGCCGTGGTATTTCCGGCCCAGCAAAGTGAGTTAGTGCTCACTTATGGAATAGGGTTAATCATGGGACGGCTGGACAACTCGGCCCGGCGCGCGGCGATTATCGACGCGGCCCTTCCGCTGTTTGCGCGCAAGGGGTTCGCCGCCACCACGACGAAGGAGATCGCGCAGGCCGCCGGCGTGTCGGAGGCGCTGATCTTCAAGCATTTCCCCAGCAAGGCCGCCCTCTACGAGGCGATCTTCCGCTCCTGCGTGGACGGGGACGAGGATCTGGCGAAGCTGCTGGCGATGCCGCCGAGCACGGAGACGCTCGCCGCCTATGTTCAGGCGATGGTGAGTTGCTACGCCTGCGAACTGCCGAGCGAGCGCGACACCATACTTCCCCGCTTCCGGCTCTACTTCATGAGCCTGCTGGAGGACGGGGAGTTCGCCCACATGGTGCGCCGCTGGATGTCGGAGCACATCGCGCCGCCCTTCGTGGCCTCGCTGCGCGCCGCCCGCGACTCAGGCGACCTCATTCCCTCGGCCCCGGTGACCGAGAACGCCTTCTGGCTGGCGGAGATGCTGGGCTCGACCCTCGCCACCATTCACCTCCCGCCGACGCCGCTCGTCCCTTCCCTGGCCGAGCCGCGGCGCACCATCCGCGACGCGGTCGCCTTCATCCTGCGCGGCCTCGGCCTGCGGGAGGAGGCGGTCGCCCTTTACACGCCTTTATTGCATTGCACCCAATCAACAGAATCAGAACCGACCTGTTCGAGAGAGGCTGATCGTGACGAGTGACATCGACCATTCCGCTCGCGCGCCGGAGCGGACCACCGCACGCCGTCCGGTCACCCGCGGGCGGCTGGCGTTCCGCATCATCATCATGGCCGTCATCCTGGCCGTGCTGTTCGGCGGCCTGTATGCCTTCAACAACTTCCGCAACAAGGCCATCGCCGAATTCTTCGCCGGCAACAAGCCGCCGCCGACCCCCGTTTCGGTCGCCGAGGCGACGGCGCAGTCCGTTCCCAAATACACCACCGCCATCGGCACCCTGACCGCCAGCCGGCAGGTCACCGTGGCGCCGGAGGTGGTCGGGCGCGTGACCCAGATCTTCTTCGAATCGGGCGCCAGCGTGAAGGCCGGCGCGCCGCTGGTGCAGCTCAACGACGCTCCGGACCAGGCCGACCTGCTGGCCTTCCGCGCCCAGGCGAAGCTGGCCGAGAACAACCTGCAGCGCGCCCGCAACCTGCTGCGCAACCAGGCCGGCCCGCAGGTCACCGTGGACCAGAACCAGGCCCAGCTCGACGAGGCCAACGCCAACATCAAGAAGACCGAGGCGCTGATCGCCCAGAAGCTGATCCGCGCCCCCTTCGACGGCGAACTGGGCATCCGGCAGGTCAATGTCGGCGAGTATGTCAGCGCCGGCGGCCCCGTCGTCACGCTGACCGATCTCGCCAACCTGTTCGTCGACTTCACCCTGCCCGAGCAGGCGCTGAGCCAGATCCGCGTCGGCCAGCCGGTGCTGATCTCCGCCGACGCCGCCCCCGGCGCCAACTTCGACGCGGCGATCTCGACCATCGAGCCGCAGGTCAGCCCGGACACCCGCGCCATCAAGGTGCGCGCCACGCTGAAGAATCCGGAGCGCAAGCTGCTGCCCGGCATGTTCGCCAACATCCGCGTCGTCCAGCCGCCGGCCCGGAACCGCATCGTCATCCCGGAAACCGCGGTGGACTACACGGTCTACGGCGACAGCGTCTTCGTCGTCGCCGCCGAGAAGGACGCCGAGGGCAAGGACGGCCATGTCGCCAAGCGCGTCCCGGTCAAGACCGGCGACCGCTTCGACGGCAAGGTGGAGATCCTCGACGGTGTGAAGCCCGGCGACCGGGTGGTGTCCTCCGGCCAGCTCAAGCTGAACAACGGCGCCGCCGTGGTGCCGACGGAAGCGAGCGCGCTGGTGCCGCCGCAGACCGTTCCGCGCAACTGAGGACCCGGCCATGTCATTCACCGACATCTTCATCCGACGGCCGGTCCTGGCGTTGGTGGTCAGCCTGCTGATCCTGCTGGTCGGCGTCCGGTCGCTGACGGATCTGCCGATCCGGCAGTATCCGGAGTTGCAGAACACCGTCATCACCATCACCACCTCCTACCCCGGCGCCTCCCCCGACCTGATGCAGGGCTTCATCACGACGCCCATCGAGCAGGCGGTGGCGACGGCGGAAGGCATCGACTACATCACCTCCTCCTCCACCCAGGGGGTGAGCCTCGTCACCGCCTACATCCGGCTGAACTTCAACCCCAACGTCGCGATGACCGACGTGATGTCGAAGGTGCAGCAGGTCAAATACCAGCTCCCGCGCGAGGCCAACGACCCCGTGATCCTGAAGTCCACGGGCGAGACGACCTCCATCCTCTACATGGGCTTCGCCAGCCCGGAGCTGTCCGG
Source organism: Azospirillum brasilense (assembly GCF_001315015.1). Taxonomy (NCBI): domain Bacteria; kingdom Pseudomonadati; phylum Pseudomonadota; class Alphaproteobacteria; order Rhodospirillales; family Azospirillaceae; genus Azospirillum; species Azospirillum brasilense. The sequence goes on from NZ_CP012917.1 coordinate 574,074, forward strand.
GGCGGCCATCTCCGACTATCTGACGCGCGTCGTACAGCCTCTGCTGTCCACCGTGCCCGGCGTGGCCGAGGCGCAGATCCTGGGCGGCCAGACCTTCGCCATGCGCGTCTGGCTGGACCCCGACCGGATGGCCGCGCGCAACATCGCCGCCGCCGACGTGCGGGCGGCGATCCAGGCCAACAACTACCAGTCCGCCCCCGGGCAGGCGAAGGGCGTCTTCGTCATCTCCAACATCACCACCAACACCGGCCTGACCGACGTCGAGCAGTTCCGGCAGATGGTGGTGAAGTCCAAGGACGGCGCCCTGGTCCGCATGAAGGACATCGCCGAGATCGAGCTGGGCGCGCAAAGTTCCAACGCCAGCGTGTCGATGAACGGCCAGCAGGCGATCTTCATCGGCATCAACTCCACGCCGACCGGCAACCCGCTGACCATCGTGGAGGACATCCGCAAGCTGGTGCCGGAGCTGGAGCGCAACCTGCCGCCGTCGCTGAAGATGGAGATCGTCTACGACTCCACCCGCTTCATCCAGGCCTCCATCGACGAGGTGCAGAAGACGCTGCTGGAGGCGGTCGGCATCGTCATCGTGGTGATCTTCCTGTTCCTGGGCTCCTTCCGCTCGGTGCTGATCCCCATCGTGACCATCCCGCTGTCCATCGTGGGTGCGGCGACGATCATGCTGGCGATGGGCTTCAGCCTGAACCTGCTGACGCTGCTCGCCATGGTGCTGGCCATCGGCCTGGTGGTGGACGACGCCATCGTGGTGGTGGAGAATGTCCACCGCCACCTGGAGGAGGGAAAGTCGCCCGTCGAATCCGCGCTGATCGGCGCGCGGGAGATCATCGGGCCGATCATCTCCATGACCATCACGCTGGCCGCCGTGTACGCCCCCATCGGCTTCCTCGGCGGGCTGACCGGCGCGCTGTTCCGCGAGTTCGCCTTCACCCTGGCGGGGTCGGTCATCATCTCCGGCGTGGTGGCGCTGACGCTGTCGCCGATGATGTGCTCGCTCCTGCTGACCCGCGACATGAACGAGGGCCGCTTCGCCCGCTTCGTCGACCGGACCTTCGACAAGCTGTCCGGCTGGTACGGGCGGCGGCTGGGCGGCGCGCTGGACTACCGGGCGGCGACCCTGCTGTTCGGCTTCGGCGTTCTGCTGAGCGTCGGCTTCCTCTTCGCCAACACCATGTCGGAGCTGGCGCCGGAGGAGGACCAGGGCATCCTGTTCGGCATCACCAAGGGGCCGCAGTACGCCAACCTCGACTACATGGACGCCTACGGGCGCGAGATGGACGAGGTGTTCACCCACTATCCGGAGACCGACACCCGCTTCGTGCTGAACGGCCTGCCGACCCTGACCCAGGGCTTCGCCGGCATGATCCTGAAGCCGTGGGACGAGCGCACCCGCAGTGCCAAGGAGCTTCAGCCGCTGGTCCAGGCCGATCTCGGCAAGGTGGCCGGCACGCAGGTGTTCCTGGTGTCGCCGCCGGCCCTGCCCGGCTCCACCGGCGGCCTGCCGGTGCAGATGGTCATCAACAGCCCCGGCGACTACCAGACCATCTTCAACGCCATGGAGCGCATCAAGACCGCCGCCATGGAAAGCGGCATGTTCATCGTCACCGACAGCGACCTGCAGTTCAACAGCCCGGTCGTCCGGCTGCACGTCGACCGGTCCAAGGCGGCGGACCTCGGCCTGTCCATGCAGTCGATCGGCGACACGCTGGCGGTCCTGGTCGGCGGCAACTACGTCAACCGCTTCAACCTGAACGGCCGCTCCTACGAGGTCATCCCGCAGGTGCCGCGCGACAAGCGCCTGACGCCGGAGACGCTGACCCGCTACTACGTCACGTCGGGCAACGGGGCGCAGATCCCGCTGTCCACCGTCGTCTCGATCGAGATGGCGACGGAGCCGAACGCCCTGACCAAGTACAACCAGCTTCCCTCCGCGACCTTCTCCGCGGTGCCGATGCCGGGCGTGACGATGGGCCAGGCCGTGGAGTTCCTGGAGCGGCAGGCCCGCGAGGTCCTGCCCGCCGGCTTCGGCCACTCCTACCTGTCGGAGTCGCGCCAGTACGTGACCGAGGGCAACCAGCTCATGGTCACCTTCGTCTTCGCGCTGGTGGTCATCTATCTGGTGCTGGCCGCGCAGTTCGAATCGCTGCGCGACCCGCTGGTGATCCTGATCTCGGTGCCGATGTCGATCTGCGGCGCGCTGCTGCCGCTGTTCTTCGGCCTGTCCACCATGAACATCTACACCCAGGTGGGTCTGGTGACTCTGATCGGCCTGATCAGCAAGCACGGCATCCTGATGGTGGAGTTCGCCCGCGAGATGCAGATCAACGAGCGGGTGGACCGCCGCACCGCCATCGAGCACGCGGCCCGCGTCCGCCTGCGCCCGATCCTGATGACCACGGCGGCGATGGTGGTGGGCCTCCTGCCCCTGCTGACCGCCGCCGGCGCCGGTGCCGCCAGCCGCTTCTCCATCGGTCTGGTGATCGTGTCGGGCATGCTGATCGGCACGCTGTTCACGCTGTTCGTCCTGCCGGCGGTCTACACCGTGCTGGCCAAGGACCACTACGCGGCGTCGGTCTCCCGCCGCGCGCGGGAGATCGCGGCGGCCTCGCAGTAAGGCCCACCTTTTCCCGCTCGTCCCTGCATTTGACGTCCCCTCTCCCCTCTGGGGAGAGGGTTAGGGTGAGGGGGGTGCGCTTTTGCCGAACGTACCGCCACGTACAACCCCCTCACCGGCCCTTCGGGCCACCCTCTCCCCAGGGGGGAGAGGGTTAAGAAGGCCAAATGCGATACCCCCTCGCCCTTCCCAAGGCGAGGGGGTTTTTCTTTGCCGGTCAGGCGAGCGCCGCGGCCACGGCGGCGGAGAGCGGGGTGGTTGGACGGCCGATCAGCGCGGAAAGCTGGCGCCCGTCGTCGAACAGCGCGCCCCTCGACGCGTCGGCGTCCCAGGAGGCGATGCCCTTCGCGAAGGCCTCGGGAAGGCCGAAGCCGGCGAGGATAGCCGCGTAGTCCGCCTCCGGCAGGTTCCGGTAGGGAATGTCCTTGCCGGACTGGCGGGAGATTTCCGCGGCCAGATCGGCCAGCGTCACGGCATCGTCCCCGGCCAGTTCGTAGGTCCTGCCCTCATGGCCGGTGCCGGTCAGCACCGCCACCGCCGCGTCCGCGTAGTCGGCGCGCGTGGCCGAGGAAATCCGCCCGTCGCCGGCGCTGCCGATGAAGGCGCCCCCGGCCAGCGCCGCGCCGACCGAACCGGTGTGATTCTCCGTGTACCAGCCGTTGCGCAGGATCGTGAAGGGGATGCCCGACGCTTTGATGTCCGCCTCGGTCGCCCGATGCTCCTCGGCGAGGCTCAGCGGCGAGCGGTCGGCGTGGAGCAGGCTGGTGTAGACGATCCGGCCGACGCCCGCCGCCTTCGCAGCGTTGACAACGTTGCGGTGCTGCGCCGCCCGCTGCCCGATCTCGTTCGACGAGATCAGCAGCAACGTGTCGACACCGGCCAGCGCGCGGGCGAGCGTCTCGGGGTTGCCGTAATCGGCTTCGCGGGCCTCGACCCCCAGATCGGCGGCCTTGGCGGGAGAGCGCACCAGGGCAACGATGCCGGAGGCCGGAACCGTCTCCTTCAGGCGGGCGATGACGAGGCGGCCAAGCTGGCCGGTGGCACCGGTGACGGCGATGGTCATGGTCGGGTGTCCCGTTTGCGGTTGGGTGGTGCCCACCTACCTAAACCACTTGCTTACTTTTCGTAAGTACGTACATAAATGTAAGTGTGAAGATTCCTTGTCGGGAGAAGGACGGCCATGCCGGAACCGAATGATGACTACACGCCGCTTCCGCTGTCGGAGCGGATGCAGCGCGGCGACCTGATGGCCGCGGCCTGCCCCTCGCGGGAGGTGCTCAAACACGTCACCAGCCGCTGGGGCGTGCTGGTCCTGATCGCCCTGGAAAGCGGAACGCTGCGCTTCAGCGAACTCCGCCGCACCATCGGCGGGGTCAGCGAGCGGATGCTGGCCCAGACGCTGCAATGGCTGGAGGGCGACGGGCTGGTCAAGCGCACCGCCCACGACGTGGTGCCGCCCCATGTCGACTACAGCCTGACGCCGCTGGGCCGGGAGGCCGCCGAGAAGGTGCGCCTCCTCGCCGACTGGATTGAATTCAACCTGCCGCGGATTGCCGAGGGCTGGGCAAACCGGCAGGACGCCGCAGCCGACTGACCCGTCCCACAAGAAAGCCGCCGGACGCGAGGGGGTGCGTCCGGCGGTTCCGAGTGTTCGGGAGCTGTGCCTCAGCCGGCCACGGCGGCCTCTTCAGGCTGTGCCGCCGCCGTCAGCCCCAGCCGCTTCGCGATGCCCGCGCCATAGGCAGGGTCCGCCGCGAAGAAGTGCGCCAACTGCCGCCGCTGGATGAAGCCCGGCGCCTCCCCCAGCGAATTGGCGATGGTGTCCATCAGCCGCTCCTGCGCCTCCGCCCCGATCAGGCGGAACAGGGCGCCAGCCTGGGCGTAGTCGTCGTTGCCCTCGCGATGGTCGTAGCGGGCGGCGTCGCCAGTGATGCGCAGCGGCGGCTCGCCCACCGCGCGGTTCTGCACCGGCCCGCCGAAGCTGTTGGGCTCGTAGTTCGGGCTGCCGCCGCCGTTGCCGTCGAAGCGCATGGCGCCGTCGCGCTGGTGGTTGTGGACCTCCGCGGCGTGCGGGCGGTTGACGGGCAGCGCCTGATGGTTGGCGCCCAGCCGGTAGCGGTGCGCGTCGGCGTAGGCGAACAGCCGGCCCTGCAGCATCTTGTCCGGGCTGAAGGAAATGCCAGGCACCACGTTGGCCGGGCTGAAGGCAGCCTGTTCGACCTCGGCGAAGAAGTTCTCCGGGTTGCGGTTCAGCACCAGCTCGCCGATCTCGACCAGCGGGTAATCGGCGTGCGGCCACACCTTGGTCACGTCGAACGGGTTGATGCGATAGGAGTCGGCCTCCGCCTCCGGCATGATCTGCACCGAGACGGTCCAGGCCGGGAAGTCACCGTCGCGGATGGCGGCGAAGAGGTCGCGGGTGGCATGGTCGGGATCGACGCCGGCCATGCGCACGGCCTGATCCGCCGTGAAGTTCTGGATGCCCTGGCGGGTTTTGAAATGGACCTTGACCCAGAAGCGCTCGCCGGCCGCGTTGATCCACGAGAAGGTGTGGCTGGAGAAGCCGTCCATGTGGCGGTAGCCACGCGGCGTGCCGCGGTCGCTGAACAGGATCGTCAGCTGGTGCATCGTCTCCGGCGACAGGGAGAAGAAGTCCCAGACCGCCGTCGGGTCCTTCAGGTTGGTCGCCGGGTTGCGCTTCTGCGTGTGGATGAAGTCGGGGAACTTCAGCGGGTCGCGGATGAAGAAGACCGGCGTGTTGTTGCCGACCAGATCGTAGTTGCCGTCCTCGGTGTAGAACTTGACGGCGAAGCCGCGCGGGTCGCGCTCGGCGTCGGCGGAGCCCTTCTCGCCGCCGACGGTCGAGAAGCGCAGGAACACCTCCGTCTCCTTGCCGACGTCCGACAGGAATCGCGCCGACGTGTAGGGCGTCACGTCCCTCGTCACCCGGAAGACGCCATAGGCGCCGGCCCCCTTGGCGTGGACCACCCGCTCCGGAATGCGCTCACGGTTGAAGTGGGCCAGCTTCTCGATCAGGTGGAAATCCTGCATCAGCACCGGACCGCGCGGGCCGGCGGTCAGCGAATTCTGGTTGTCGGCGACGGGAATGCCGGCAGCGGTGGTCAGAGTGCTCATGGCTCAACTCCTTCTGGCGTTTCTTATGGTGGGCGTCTTGTCGGTCGCCGTGTCCGCTTTGCCCCCTGGTTATCCCGCCGCGTCGTTGATATATCCAAGACATCGTTTCAAATGCCTCGATAGCCTGAGCCTATGAATCTCGCCGGTCTCTCCCTTCGCGATCTGGAATATGTGGTGGCGGTGGCCGAGCAGCGGCATTTCGGCAAGGCGGCGGAGCGCTGCTCGGTCAGCCAGCCGTCGCTGAGCGCGCAAATCCGCAAGCTCGAAGACCTGCTCGGCATCCCCCTGTTCGAGCGGACGAGCCGACGCGTGCTGCCCACCCCGCAGGGCGAGGTGGTGATCCGCCAGGCCCGCGTCGTCCTGGAGGAGGCGCGCCGCCTGCTGGCTCTGGCCCGCGGGACGGCGGAGGGATTGCACGGCCCGCTCGCCATCGCGGCGATCCAGACGCTGGGGCCGTACCTGTTCCCCCACGTCCTGCCCGCGATGCGCCGGCACCTGCCCGACGTCCAGCTCGTGCTGTCCGAAGGCCGCACCGACGGCCTGCTGGAGGAATTGCGCGAGGGGCGGCTCGACGCCGTCCTGCTCGCCCTGCCCGTCGAGCCGGAAGGGCTGACCTGCGACGCCCTGTTCTTCGAGCCCTTCGTGCTGGCCCACCCCACCGGCCACCGGCTGGAAAGCCTGCCCTCCATCGCCCTGGCCGACCTCGACCCCGGCGAACTGGTGCTTCTGGAGGAAGGCCATTGCCTGCGTGATCAGGCGCTGGCCGCCTGCGGCGCCACCACCCGCGGCATGCGCCACGCCACCGGGCTGGAGACGCTGCGCCACATGGTCGCCAGTGGCACCGGCTACACGCTGATGCCATGGCTGGCCACCGGCGACGGGGAGGCGGCGACGGTGGGCGGTCTGGTCGCCTACCGAGATTTCCAGGGCGACCCGCCGGGCCGGGTCATCGGCTTGGTCTGGCGGGCCAGCGACCCGCGCGCCGCCGGCTTCCGCGCGCTCGCCCAAAGCCTGCGCGACGCCACCCCGCCCGGCCTGCGCCGGATCGACGGCTCAGCCGACGCCTGACTCCGGCTCCGCCATGAAGGCGAGGTGGTGCAGGACGATCCCGCTGGTCGTGGCGACGTTCAGGGAATCGAAATCCGGCGCCATGGGAATGCGCACCGTCCGTGTCCGCGCCAGCACGGAAGCCGGCAGCCCCGGCCCCTCCGACCCCAGGAGCAGCGCCGCACGCCCCGGACGGCGCAGGGCCGCCAGAGGGACCGCCCCCGCCGGGCTCAGCGAGAGGACGGCGAAGCCGTGCCGCTCCAGCAGGGCGACCGGATCGGTTCCCGCCGGAATTCGCACAAAGGGCACCCGCAGCGCCGCCCCGACCGACACGCGGATGGCCTTACGGTAAAGCGGGTCGCAGCAGCCGGAATCGAGCAGCACCGCGTCCACCCCGAAGGCCGCCGCGTTGCGGAAGATGCCCCCCACATTGTCGTGGTTGCCGATCCCGCAGAGCACCAGCACGGTCGCCCGTGCTCCCAGCCCGGCCAGCAGAGGGTCCGGCTCCGGCATCGGCGCCGCTTGCCCCAGCCCGAGGATACCGCGGTGCAGGGGGAAGCCGGCGATGGCGTCCAGCACCTCCTGCCGGGCGCTGTAGACCGGCACCGCGGCGGGCAACGCCTCCAGAATCGGCGCCAGCCCGGCGATCCGCTTCTCGGCGATCAACAGCGACAGGGTTTCATGGCGCGAGGCGGTCAACAACGTCCGTAACACGACCGCCCCTTCGGCGATAAAGCGCCCTTCCCTCCCCACGAGGTCGCGCTCCTTCACGTCGCGGTAAGCGGCGATCCGCGGGTCGTCCGGGTCGTCGATGGGAATGATGCACGGGGAATTGATGGCTGACATGGGCGCCTGTGTAGCGCCCCTGCCCTCCCATCGGAAGTCCGGAAAGCGCGGGGCCGATGTGAAGGGGGCCACTTCGCCACCGGCCGAAGCCCGCTAGACAGGACCGGCAACGCGGGGCGGCAGTCCCCGCCCGAACGGAGGAACGCCCATGCCGACCCTGTCCGCCGTCCGCGCTTTCGGCGCGACCCTGCCGAAGTCGTTCACCGCCGCCTTGCTGGGAGCCTGCCGCAAACTGATAAAGCGCCGGACGCAAAGAGCCGTCACCCCCGACCGCCTTGACGACCGCTTGCTGAGGGACATCGGCGTCAGCCGCAGCGACCTGATGGCCGCGGAGCGCCTGAGAAAACCGCCCCGGCGCCGCGGTGGCCGCTGAAGCGTTGCTTACGATTTGCCCGCCGGAGTCACCCGCAAAATCTCGCCCCGATTCTCGTCGGTCAGCAGATAGAGCGCGCCGTCCGGTCCCTGGCTGACCTGCCGGATGCGCTTGCCGAGATCGCGGAACATGCGCTCCTCGTGCTTGACCTTGTTGCCGTCGAGTTCGAGCCGCACGACCTCCTTGGTCGCCAGCCCGCCGTTGAACAGGCTGCCCTTCCAGCCGGGCAAGGTGTCGGCCGTGTAGAAGGTCATGCCGGAGGAACCGATGACCGGAGTCCATTGGTACACCGGCTCCTCCATCCCGGGCGCGCTCGACTTGCCCGTCCCGATCGGCGTCCCGTTGTAGTTCACGCCATAGGACACCACCGGCCAGCCGTAATTCTTCCCCGCCTCCG
>NZ_CP012917.1:590000-645064 GCF_001315015.1 Azospirillum brasilense
CATGTCGACGTCGCCGCCCAGATGCTCGGCTTCCTGGAAGGAGCCGTCCGGGTCCTTCTTCACGTTGCGCAGATGGGCGAAGGTGACCTTCGGGGCGAAGCGCTTGATCATCGCCGGCACGTCGTTCTTGGCCCCGGCGCCGAGCGAGCCGGTGCAGAAGGTGATGCCGTTGGCCTCCGAATCGATGACGTTGACGATGAAATCCAGGTCGTCCTCGTTGCTGACGATGCGCGGCAGGCCCATCAGCGGACGCGGCGGGTCGTCGGGGTGGATGCACATGCGGATGCCCACCTCCTCCGCCGTCGGGATCACCTCGCGCAGGAAATTGGCCAGCGTCTCGCGCAGCGCGCCGTGGCTCATGTCCTTGTAGCGGTCGAGCATCTTGCGCAGGCCCGGGATGTCGTAGCGGTCGAAGGCGCCCGGCAGGCCGGCCATGATGTTGGCGAGCAGCCGCTTCTTGTCGTCCTCCGACGCCTTGTCGAACCAGGCGCGGGCGCGGGCCAGCACCTCCGGCGCATGGTCGTTCTCGGCGCCCGGACGCTCCAGCATGAAGACGTCGAAGGCGGCGTGCTCATGGGCGTTGAAGCGCAGCGAGGTCCCGCCGCCCGGCACCGGCGCGGCGAGGTCGGTGCGGGTCCAGTCGAGGATCGGCATGAAGTTGTAGCAGACCGTCGTCACCCCGCAGGCCGCGAGGTTGCGCAGCGACTGGCGGTAGTTGTCGAACAGCGGGGTCAGGTCACCCTCGCCGATCTTGATGGACTCATGGATCGGCAGGCTTTCCACCACGCTCCAGCGCAGGCCGAGCGAGGGGTCGGCGGCGATCATCGCCTTGCGCTCCTCGATCTCCTCGACCGACCAGACCACGCCGTAGGGGATCTGGTGCAGGGCGGTGACGATGCCGGTGGCGCCGGTCTGACGGATGTGGTTGAGCCGGATCACATCGTCCGGGCCGAACCAACGCCAAGTCTGTTCCATGGTCTGCTCCTTGAAGAAGAGTGCTGTGCCGAGTCCGGCATGTCTCTAGGGGATTTGCAAAAAATGGGCGCCTCAGCCCGCCGTCGACTCCGCGGCGGACTGCACGACGGCGCGGGCGCCCTCGGCGTAGAGCCGGCGCAGCGCGTCGGTCACCGCACCGGTAAAGCGCGGGTCGCGCGGCAGGTCGTCGCCGAAGACGGCGCTCAGCCCGAACAGGGCGGACGCCAGACGATCGGCGTCCGGCCCGGCCTGCGCCGCCAGTTCGGCAAGCTTGGCGGACATGGGGTCGCGGACGTCGATGGGGCGGCCGGCCTCGTCGGTGCCGGAGACGTAGCGCATCCAGCCCGCCACCCCCAGCGCCAGCCGGTCGATCGGCGCCCCGGCGGCCAGCCGGTCGCGGATGGTGCCGAGCAGTCGCTGCGGCAGCTTCTGCGTGCCGTCCATGGCGATCTGCCAGGTGCGGTGGCGCAGGGCGGGATTGCGGAAGCGTTCGATCAGCGCGTCCTTGTAGTGGCCGAGGTCGGCGCCCGGCGGCATGTGCAGCGTCGGCCCGGACTCCTCGTCCATCAGGGCGCGGATCAGCCGGGCGAAGGCCGGGTCGGCCATGGTGTCCGACACCGTCTCGTAGCCGGCAAGGTAGCCGAGATAGGCGAGCGTGGAGTGGCTGCCGTTCAGCAGGCGCAGCTTCATCGTCTCATAGGGATGGACGTCGGGGACCAGCTCCGCCCCTTCCAGCTCCCAGGCCGGGCGCCCGGTGGGGAAACGGTCCTCGATCACCCATTGGCTGAACGGCTCGGTCACCACCGGCCAGGAGTCGCGCAGGCCCAGCCCATCCGACACGCGGTCGCGGTCGGCGTCGGTGGTCGCCGGCACGATGCGGTCCACCATGCTGTTCGGGCAGGCGACGTTTCCGGCGAACCACGTCCCCAGCGCGGGGTCGCGCAGCTCAGCGTAGCGGCGCAGCAGGCCCGCGGCGGTGTCGCCGTTGCTCGGCAGGTTGTCGCAGCTCAGCACCGTGAAGGGCTCCACCCCGGTGGCGCGGCGGCGGATCAGAGCCTCCACCAGGAAGCCGGGCACGCTGCGCGGGCGTTCCGGGTTGGCGAGGTCGTGGACGATGTCCGGATGGGCCTCGTTCAGCGCGCCGGTCGCCGGGTCGTGGCAATAGCCCTTCTCCGTGACGGTCAGGGTGACGATGCGGACGGACGGGCGGGTCAGGAGGTCCAGCACCGCGGCGGGGTCCTCCGGAGCAACCAGCAGTTCGGTGACCGAGCCGATCACCCGCAGCCGCTCGCCGGCGGCGTCGCGCACCGCGACGGTGTAGAGGCCACCCTGCGGCTCCAGCGCGTCGCGCGTGTCGGGGCTGCGCAGGCTGACCCCGACGATCCCCCAGGGACCGAAGGACCGGGCCAGGGCGGCGTCGGTGTAGACGGCCTGATGGGCGCGGTGGAAGGCGCCGATGCCCAGATGGACGATGCCGGTGGTCAGCGCGGCACGGTCATAGCCGGGGCGCTGCACGCCATGGCGCAGCGAGGGCAGCGTGTCGGGGCTCAGGCGCATGGAACACTCCGCATAAGGGCTTTACGTCTCGAAGAAGTGGCTGTTGGTTCGGGCGATCTCGTCCACCGCAGCGAAGACGGTGCGCAGATGGGCGCGCATGGCCTCCTCCGCCCCGTCGGGGTCGCGGGCGGCGACGCGGTCCACGATGCTCTGGTGCTCGCCGACGATCTTGGCCGCCCAGCCTTCGCTGTGCAGCGACAGGAAGCGCACGCGGTCGAGCTGCGCCTTGACGGCGACCAGCAGGTCCCACACCGCCGGACGCCCGGCGATGCGGGCCAGTTCGGCGTGAGTGGCCTCGTCCAGGGCGAAGAACTCGGAATGGCGGTCGGGGGACATCACCGCGCGGTGCGAGTCGAGAAGCCGGGTGAGCGAGGCGTCGTCCGCCGCCTCCGCCCGCTCGGCGGCCAGACGCACGGTCCGGCATTCCAGGGTTTCGCGGATGAACTGGCTGTCGGACACCGCCGAGAGCTGGATCGGCGCCACGAAGGTGCCGACCTGCGGCACGATGCGCAGGAACCCCTCGTCGGCCAGCCGGCGGAAGGCTTCGCGCACCGGGGTGCGGCTGACGCCGTAGCGGGCGGCCACGCGGGTTTCCGAAATCCCCTCGCCGGGGCGGATCTCCCCCGACAGCACGGCGGCGCGCAGGGCGTCGTAGACCCCGTGCAGGCGGGGGCCGCGGATATCGGTGGGGGTGGATGAGGTCGGCGAGTCGGTCATGGCGTCCATCGCGGCAACTTGCATACTAGTATGCCATTGCAGACGGTGGCTGGCAAGGGGGTGGCGACGGAAGGGCGGCGCATCGTTGAAAAATGAGAATCGAAGGCAGGACGGCTCTGAATCTGCATCCATGGACGCCAAGAGCAATGAGCGGTGGGCGAACTGCCCCGATATAGCCGGCCCCGATACAGATCGTTCTGAACGGCAACCAGCACGGCAATCGCACGAGGGCGCGTTTCCGGGTCACGTCCCTGAGCGTGGCGTAGGAACTGTCTGCTGGCGGCATAAGCATGCCCGGAGTCCGCCTGAACGGCGGCTCCGGGCTCCTCGGGGCGAGGAAAAACGCTCTATTCCGACCGGAACGGGTGTCAACAACGCCATTTTCAAACCTCAGCGGAGGCAATGGCGCTGCACAGCCCCGTTATTCCGCGCCTTGCTAGGCCTCAACCGTCGTCATGTAAATGCCGTCATCGCCCGAACCATTCCAGAACAGGTGCGGCGTCTGTTTGTACGTGATGGCGCAGGGACTGGTGCCGTCGAGGATACCGGGAACACCGTTCGGGCAGGCGACATGCACCTGTTTCGTCCAAATCTTGTCGCCTGTGCCGTCATAGGAAGTGACGTAGATGCCATCCTGGCCAGCTCCGGCATAGAACACCAGAAGCTGGTAGGTGCCGCCGCTGAGGCAGGCCGTTGGGCTGGTGTTTTTTCGGAAGCCCATGTCCTTGATCTGCCCCTTGATCCCGACCGGCGGCTGCCAGCCACGATTGGTCAGAACGGTGTAGAATGTGCCATCGCCGCCGGCACCATTATAGAACAAATAGAAATCTGCCATGTATTCGATGGCGAAGGGGTTGGTGCCACTGGCAATTCCCATATTTGGGACGGACGTATTGACCCTGGTCTGACCTGTCCAGGTATTGTGGTCCAGGAAACTGTAATAGACACCATTATCACTGGACCCAACCCAGAACAGGTATGGTCTTTCATAAACGGTCGCAGCCGGGCTGGTGCCTTTCAAGAAGCTCATGGCCCCGATAAGGGCCTTGACGGCTATGGGACCTTTGACCTCGTTGCCATCATAAGTGATGTAATAGGTGCCGTCACTCCCAGCACCATTATAGAAGACGTAAAGCAAATCATGCGCCACCACGGCAGACGGGTTGCTGTTCTCAGCGATACCGACACCACCGACCACGCCGCCGAGTTGGATCGGATCGACCCAGTCCTTTCCATCATAGGTGATGAAATACAAACCGTCCCCACCGGCGCCATTGTAAATTACATACAGCTTATCACGATACACCGCTGCGGACGGACTACCCTTGATTCCAACATTCTTGACGTAGCTGCCTAGATTGATCTGATCGGTGAACTTCATGGATCGCCCCATCCTGTCTCGGCACGCAGCAATATGGCTGCCGCCACCACCATATCCCGGTTGGTTGCATAATCATCGCAGATATTCTCCATTACGATGATGCCAGCCAAACACGCCTTCCCTACAGCGCCTCACCCCCCGGAAAAATGTTCGCCCCTTCCTCAAAATCAGGCTTGCGCGCCACGCTGATATATTAATATGCTCTTCCTCAAGGAACAGCACGGACCGGCCCCGCATGGGGCACGGGCCGGCGCATGGGGAGGACTGCAATGGCTTCGAACTCCAGGCGCGCCCTGGACGCTCAACCGCCCGGAACCGCTCCGGGGACCGTGCCCGGCAAGGTGCTTGGAACCGCGAAGGAACCGCGCCTGTCCGCCCGCGCCACGGCCACCGCGGAGATTTACCGGTCGTTGCGCGGGGACATCGTGGCCATGCGGCGCAAGCCGGGGGAGCCCATTGTGGAGAAGCACGTCGCGGAGTCCTTCGGCGTCAGCCGCACCCCGGTGCGTGAGGCTCTGCTGCGGCTGGCCGACGACGGGCTGGTCGAGATCTTCCCGCAGTCCGGCACCTTCGTCTCCCGCATCCCGGTCAACGCCCTTCCCGAAGCGGTGGTGATCCGCACCTCGCTGGAATGCACCGCGGTCCGCTACGCCGCCGTCCGCGCCGCGCGCAGTCAGATCGCAGCGCTGCGGGCCAACATCCTGCTCCAGCAGGAGACGATGGCGGCGGGCGATCTCGATGGTTTCCATGAGGCGGACGAGGCGTTCCACAGCCTGATTTCCGAGATCGCCGGCTTCCCCGGCCTGTGGAACATGGCCCAGCAGGTGAAGATGCAGGTGGACCGCTACCGCCGTCTGACCCTGCCCGAGCCGGGCCGCATCCCGCATGTCCTGGCCGAGCACGGCGGCATCGTCGACGCCATCGCGGCGCGCGACCCGGCCGAGGCGGAGCGGCTGATGACGATCCATCTCGGCGCCCTGCTGGAGTCCGTTCCGAACACCCAGGGGGCCAACCCCTTCTTCTTCTCCGGCGCACAGCCGGACGACCTGTCGAAGACCCCGCCGAAGACGAAGACAGAAAGCACCCCGTCATGACCAACCCCTTCGACCTCTCCGGCAAGACCGCCCTGGTCACCGGCGGCAACGGCGGCATCGGGCAGGCCATCGCGGTCGCCCTGGCGCGGGCCGGCGCCGACATCGCCGTGGCCGGGCGCACCCCGCCGGACGAGACGCGCGCCCTGGTCGAGGGGCTGGGCCGCCGCTTCGCCGCGATCCCCGCCGACCTGTCGAGCATCGCCCCGATCCCCGCACTGATGGAGGAAACGGTCGGCACGCTCGGCGGGCTGGACATCCTGGTCAACAACGCCGGGCTGATCCGCCGCGACGACCCGCTGGACTTCACCGAGGCCGATTGGGACGCCGTTCTGGACGTGAACCTGAAGTCGGTCTTCTTCCTCTGCCAAGCCTTCGGGCGCTACGCGCTGGGCAATGGGCGGAAGGGCAAGATCATCAACATCGCCTCGATGCTGTCCTTCCAGGGCGGCATCCGCGTGCCCTCCTACGCGGCGTCGAAGAGCGGCATCGCCGGGATCACCCGGCTGCTCGCCAACGAATGGGCGGGCAAGGGCATCAACGTGAACGCCATCGCGCCGGGATACGTCGCGACCAGCGTCACCACCGCGCTGCGCGCCGACGAGCGCCGCAACGCCGAAATTCTGGCCCGCATCCCCGCCGGACGCTGGAGCGAGCCCGCCGACATGGGCGGTCCCGCGGTGTTCCTGGCCTCCGATGCGTCCGATTACGTCCACGGCACGATCCTGCCGGTGGACGGCGGCTGGCTCGCCCGCTGACGGGTGGGCCCGCACTAGTAAAGGGAAGACGAGGATGAGCACGGACGTTTTCGTGATCGACGAGGCGGTGGACTGGCAGGACCTGGGCGCCGGGGTGCGCCGCAAGATCCTCGGCCACAACGACGCCATGATGATGGTGCGCGTGGAGTTCGAGACCGGCGCCATCGGGCCGCAGCACCGCCACCCGCACGTCCAGTGCGCCGTGGTCGAGAAGGGCGCCTTCGACGTCACCATCGAAGGCGTCACCCGGCGGCTGGGCACCGGCGACGGCTACATGGTGCCGTCCAACGCCCTGCACGGCGTCGTGGCGCTGGAGCCGGGCGTCCTGCTCGACATCTTCACGCCCCCGCGCGAGGACTTCCTCGCCTGAACGACATCACCCACCGACCTTCACCCGCTGGCCGGCGCGCGGGAACACGCGCCGGACGGCTCCCGGACCCAACCGTCCAAACCAAAGAACCAGCCTAAAAACCGCTGCTTAAGAATCGCCAGGAGGACACGCTATGCATCTTTCGACCCGCGGTATCCGCGCCGCCCTTCTCGCCGCCTGCGCGGCCTGCACCCTGCTCGCCACCCCGGTCGTGGCCCGCGATTTCCGCTCCGCGGACATCCACCCGGCCGACTACCCGACCGTCGAGGCCGTGAAGTACGTCGACAAGCTCCTGAAGGAGCGGACCGGCGGCAAGCTCGGCGTGAAGGTCTACCCGAACGGCGCGCTCGGCACCGAGAAGGACACCATCGAGCAGCTGAAGATCGGCGGGCTCGACATGATGCGCATCAACGTGGCGCCGCTGAACAACGTCGTCCCGGAGACGATGGTCACCGCCCTGCCCTTCATCTTCCGCTCCACCGAGCACATGCGCGCCGTGCTGGATGGCCCGATCGGCGACGAGATCCTGGCGGCCATGGAAAGCCAGGGCATGATCGGCCTCGCCTTCTACGACAGCGGCTCGCGCAGCATGTATTCGGCCGCCAAGCCTTACAAGACGCTGGCCGACATGAAGGGCGCCAAGATCCGCGTCCAGCAGTCGGACCTGTTCGTCGCCATGATCCAGGCGCTGGGCGCCAACGCCACGCCGATGCCCTTCGGCGAGGTCTACACCGCGCTGAAGACCGGCATCGTCGACGCGGCGGAGAACAACTACCCGTCCTACGAGTCCTCGCGCCACTTCGAGGCCGCCAAGTACTTCACCCTGACCGAGCACGCGATGGCGCCGGAAGTGCTGGTCTTCTCGAAGGTTTCGTGGGACCGCCTGTCCAAGGACGACCAGGCGGCCATCCGCAAGGCCGCCAAGGACTCCGTCCCCTACATGCGCAAGCTGTGGGACGAGCGTGAGATGAAGTCCAAGGACGTCGTCGTGAAGGCCGGCGCCCAGATCGTCGAGGTCGCGAACAAGCAGGAGTTCATCGACGCGATGGCTCCCGTCTACAAGCAGTTCGCGAGCACGCCGAAGCTGGACGGCCTCGTGAAGCGCATCCAGGACACGAAGTAAGCACAGTCGAACGCGGCGCTTCCCTTCGGCAGACCGAAGGGCGGCGCCGCGTCCTTTGAGGGGAACCGGCGGCATGGATGTCGAGCTGCAAGCAATGGATCACAGCCCCCCGCAGAGCGCGGGCCTGTTGACGCGGGTGAACGCGCGGCTGGCGCGGTCGGGAATGTGCGTCGCGATGGTCGGCCTGATGGCCATCGTGGGCGTGGTGTTCTATCAGGTCTTCGGCCGCTACGTGCTGAACAACTCGCCGACCTGGGCGGAGAGTCTGGCCATCGTGCTGGTCCTCTACGTCACCCTCATCGGCGCCGCCGTCGGGGTCCGCGACGCCGGCCACATCGGCCTGGAGTCCTTCCTCGTCATGCTGCCCGACGCCATCCGCCGCAAGGTCGAGATCGTCATCTACGCCCTCGTCGGCGTCTTCGGCGCCTGCATGGCCTACAACGGCTGGGTCCTCGGCACCTCCGTCGCCGCCTACTACATCCCCAACCTGCACGTCTCCGAAGCCGTCCGCTACATCCCGCTCGTGCTCTCCGGCGCCCTGATCGTGCTCTTCTCCATCGAGCACATCGTCGCCATCATCCGCGGCGAGGAGGTCGCGCCGTCATGGAACTGACCATCCTTTCCATCAGCTTCTTCGGCTTCCTCGTCCTGGGCATCCCGGTCGCCTTCGCCATCGGCCTGTCGGCGCTCTGCACCATCCTCTACGAGGGCCTCCCCGTCGCCGTCATCTTCCAGCAGATGATGTCCGGCATGAACGTCTTCTCCTTCCTCGCCATCCCCTTCTTCGTCTTCTCCGGCGAGCTGATGCTCCACGGCGGCGTCGCCGACAAGATCGTCGCCACCGCCAAGAACATGGTCGGCCACATCCGCGGCGGCCTCGGCATGTCCAACGTCGTCGCCTGCACCCTGTTCGGCGGCGTCGCCGGCTCCCCGGTCGCCGACGTCTCGGCCATGGGCGCGGTGATGATCCCGATGATGAAGCGCGAGGGCTATCACGCCGACTACGCCGTCAACGTCACCACCCACGCCGCCCTGGTCGGCGCGCTGATGCCGACCAGCCACAACATGATCATCTACGCCCTGGCCGCCGGCGGCAAAGCCTCCATCGGCGCGCTGATCGCGGCGGGCATCGTCCCCGCCCTGCTGCTGATGGTCTGCAACCTGGGCGCGGCCTACTACGTCGCGGTCAAGCGCGGCTATCCCCCCGGCACCTTCCCGGGCTGGTCCATCCTGGGCCGCTCCTTCGCCGCCGCGGCCCCCGGCCTGCTCATCGTCGTCATCATCCTGGCCGGCATCACCTCGGGCGTCTTCACCGCCACCGAGTCCGCCTCCATCGCGGTGATCTACGCGCTGCTGCTCACCACCTTCGTCTACCGCACGCTGACCTGGGACCATTTCCTGGCGGCGGCCGCCAAGACGGTCAAGACGACCGGCGTGGTCCTGCTGCTGATCGGCGTCTCCACGATGTTCCAGTACATCATGGGCCTCTATCAGGTGGCCGAGATCACCGGCGAACTGATGGCCGGCATCTCGACCAACCCGCTGGTCATCTTCCTGCTCATCAACATCATCCTGTTCCTGCTCGGCACCTTCATGGACATGGCGAGCACGATCCTGATCTGCACGCCGATCTTCCTGCCCATCGCCATGCAGTACGGCATGGACCCGGTGCAGTTCGGCATCGTCATGCTGATCAACTGCGCGCTCGGCCTCAACACCCCGCCGGTCGGCACCACCCAGTTCATCGGCTGCGCCATCGGCGAGATCTCGGTCGGCCAGGTCATGCGCTCCATCCTCCCCTTCTACGGCGCGCTGTTCGTCACCCTCCTCCTCGTCACCTACGTCCCAGCCTTCTCACTCTGGCTCCCCCACCTCCTCATGCGCTGAGGCGACGGTCTGCCCGCTCCCGCTCTGGAAGGATGCTTCCCTGCCGCTGTCGCCGGAAGGCGACGGCGGCAAGCCAGACCGCGATCAGCAGGGCGGTCCCATCCACCACCATCACCGCCGCCACCCCGGACCAGGGTGCGGCCGGATACAGCCCCAGCCGCAGAAGCGGCAAGCCGGCGTAGGCCAGGGCGAGAATGGGCAGGGCCACCCGCTCCAGCGACGCGCGCCGGCGGTCCAGCCAGGGTAGCAGGTAAAGCAGGACCACCGACGCCGACGCGGCGAACAGCGCTCCGCCATGGGTCGCGCCGGACAGCAGATTGTCGGCCAGCAGCAGCAGCGGCAGCAGCAGATACAGCGCGTTGTTGGCATTGAACAAGCGGCGGGACAGGGTGAGTTGGTCCTGCGGCCGCCGCTCCTCCTTCGCCGCCCGCAACCAGAGCAGCTTCATACCCGAATCCACGGTCCACAGGCACAGAAGGCCGAGCAGGCAATAGGCCAGCGCCGTGCCGACGCCGCCAAAGCGGGCGTAGTGCAATGGCCGCAGCGCGCTTTCCACCACGCCCCCCCAGCCGCCGTCACGGGAATCGCGCACGGTGCCGATCGTCCCGTCGGCAAGGCTGCACATGGCGCGCAGACTGCCGGCTCCCTCGCCCGCCCAGGTGAGCCGTCCATGGGGAATGCCCTCGACCATCAATCGGTCCCCCTGCCGCTGCAGGCGCCCGATGCGGCTGTCGGGAAAGCGCTCCGCGAAACCGTCGAGGCACAGGGACAGCCCGTCCGGCACCACGTCGGTCACGCTGCGGCCCGGGGCTGTGGGAGCGTCACCGTCATCGCTCAGCAGGGCGCGGGCCGCCTGTGGGCTTCCTCCCGCCTGCAGCACCGCGTCGAGCGGCTGGCTGGCCACCTTCAGCCCGAGAATGCCCCCGCTCAGCCCCATGAGGAACAGGTAGGGGATCAGCCAGAAGCCGAACCGCTTGTGTGCGTCGCTGAGGTCGATCAGGCGGGACCGGCGGCGCCAGCTCCACGCCTCGACGACCACCTTGCCGTGAATGAACAGGCCGGTCCCGACGAGCAGGACGATCAGAATCCCCGCCACGCCCATCAGGAACCGCCCATAGGGCTTGGGCAGCAGCAGGTCGGTGTGGATGCGGCGGAACAGGGAGTCGGTCAGCACGCTGTTCCACGGCGCCATGACGTCGGCGGCGGGATTCACCATCAGGTTCGTCAGCGGCGCCCCCTCCCCGAAGCGGCCTGAAAAAATGAAGAAGTCGCGCAACGGCGTCGGTGCCATCATGGTCCAGTCGAGACCGACGGCGTGGCGCGCCGCCACCGCGCGCAACGCCTCGGCCGCGGTGGGAAGCGGCCGTCCGGCGGCCTCCGCCAGAGCCGGCATCATCCACGGACGCACGAAATCGGCGTAGAACGCCAACACCCCGGTCCACAGCGACCAGGAGATCAACAGGCAGAACAGCAGGCTGATCAGGCGGTGGATCGACAACAGGCGCGCGGACACTGACTGGCTGAGCATGAAACTTCCCTAACGGCTGGCGTCCTTGCGGCTGCCCTGCGGCTTGGCAGGCGGCGGACCGGCGATCCACAGCATGCCGAACCATAGGCATGTCCAGACGACGGGCCCGGCCACCATCACGATGTGGACACGATCGACCCCGGCCACGCCGGCTGCGGCGCACAGGCCGGAGACGGCCGCCAGCGACAGCGGCAAACCAACCAGCAGGCCGGCCAGCGAGACCAGGAGGACGCGGAAGGCATCCCGTGTCATCGCCGCCGCTCCGGCCGGGGCGGCTCGCGCAGGAGAGCGGTCAGCGCGCTGCCGATCAGCCCCACCTCCATCACCCCGAGCAACAGGCCGGCCTCCCACCCCAGGCTGACGACCGCAGCGACGAGCAGCACGGCCTGGAGCGCCCAGAGGACGCCCCACAGCCGGCGGCGGTCGCGCCGGTCGAGCGGATGCCGCCTAGAAGTCAAAGCTGACGCCGCCATAGACGGTGCGCGGCGCCCCCGCCGACACCCGGTAGGTGCCGCCCGACGCGGTCAGGTAGGACTTGTCGGTGAGGTTCTTGACGCCGAGGTCCAGGCGCACCTTCTTCTCGCCGACCGGGATGTAGTACCAGACGCCGGTGTCGACCAGCGTGTAGCTGCCCAGTTCGAAGCTGTGCTGGGCATCGCCGTAACGGTTGCCGACCAGGGTCACGCCCGCCCCCAGGCCAAGGCCGACCAGCGGGCTCGACGGGTCCTTGAACTCGTAGCTCGACCAAAGGCTCGCGTTGTGGGTCGGGACGTTGGTCGGCCGGTTGCCGTCAATGGTCCGGTCGACGCTCCGCAGCTCGGCATCGACATAGCCGACGGCAGCGCGGATGTTCCAGCCCTCGACCGGGTTGCCGACCACCGACAGCTCGGCGCCGCGCGACCTCTGCCCCCCGGTCAGCACGGCGACGCCGTTGGACGATTCGACGACGTTGCTCTGCTTGATGTCGAACAGCGCCGCGGTCATGAACAGCCGCTCGCCCATCAGGTTGAGCTTGGAGCCGACCTCGTACTGGCGCCCTTTTTCCGCCGGGAAGACCTGGGTGTCCCCGTTGTAGAAATTGTGCGGCTGGAAGGTATCGGCGTAGTTGGCGAAGAAGGACACGTCCTCCATCGCCTTCCACATCACCCCGGCGGTCTTGGTCAGGTTGCGGTCGACCGGATAGGAGCCCACCGTCGTGCCGCTGCGCAGCAGATTCTCGACGCGGGCGCTGCCCTTGGAGAGTTCATAACGGGCGCCCAGCGTCAGGGTCACCGTCGGCAGCAGGGCAATATCGGTCTGGACGAAGGGACCGAAGTCGGTCTGTTCGACCCGGCGCGCCGTCCGCGCCGTCGGCCGCGCGCTGTTGTCGATCAGCCGCCAGCTCGCCGGGTTGGCTACGGTTCCGCCCACCTGATCGGCACCGGTGTAGTTGATCCAGCTTTCCTTCTGGCGGCGGTACTCGATGCCCGTCGCGACCTTGACCGGCAGCAGAGCCTCGAACTCGCCCCGGGTCTGCAACCGGCCGAAGAAGGTGTCGAGGTTGCGGTCGTCGTTGCCTTCGACCCGGCGGACCAGCAGCCCGTTCGATTGGATGCTGCGCACCTCGGTGTGGATCTCGTCGGTGCGCTCATGGTTGTAGAACAGCTTGCCTTCGAGCATCCACCGGTCGGACCGCATCGGGATCGCGACGTCGACCTCGCCCTGATGGTAGGTTGAATCCCGCTTGGTGAAGCCGGCGTCGTAGCGGGTCGAGCGCGCGACGTCAGCAACGGCGCGGCGGCCACCGCCGGTGGGATAGGTGATGAAGCCGCGGTCGAGCGGCCGCTTGTCCTTGCTGAACTCGTAGCCCACCGTCACGCTGGCGCCGTCGGCGCCGATCCAGCTCATGGTCGGGGCGAGGAACTGGCGCTGGACCAGCGTGTCGTCACGGAAGCTGTTGCTCGATTCGGCGCTGCCGACGATGCGGTACGCGAAGGTCTCCGACAGCGGGCCCGTGCTGTCGAACATGGCCTGCCGCTCGCCATACGAATCGAAGTTGGTCTCCAGATGGTTGCGCGCGGTCCAGCTTGGCTTTTTCGTGGTGATGTTCACCAGACCGCCCGGCGTCATCTGGCCGATGTCGGACACCGGCCCCTTGATGATCTGGATGCTATCGATCGTGCTGGGGTCGATGCGGCTGTTGCTCTTCAAGCGGACGCCGTTGCGGTAGACGTCGTCACGGCGGCGGAATCCGCGGATGATGTAGTCTTCGCGCGTCCCGCCGTAACCATCGTTGTTCACGACGTTGGGGAAGTACCGGTAAACCTCCTCCATCTCGCGGGCATGCTGGTCCTGCAACAGCTGCTCAGGGATCACGTCGATCGTGCGGGGGATCTCGGTGATGTCGCTGTTCAGCCGGCTGCCAACGTCGGACAAGCGGCTGTCGTAGCGGGCCTGCGGTGTGCCCTCGACCATCAGGGCGTCGAGGACGGCCGGCCCTTCCGCCTTGGGCGGGCTCGCCTCCGGAGCCCCCTGGGCCATGGCATTGCCGGCCAGCATCCCCAGTCCGGCCAGAGCGATCGCCCAAAGCAAAACGGCCCGCGATGCGCCGTGCTTCCGTCCGCCCCAGACCGATCCCACACGCGCCGGGCACACGCGCCCCTGCCCACTCCACGTCTTCATACGCCCCCCACAGGCACGCTGCATCGATTGCACGCATCAAATGATATTAATAGTCATTCTCATTTTACGCGCACAAGTGTCCCTCCCGGAGGGCCAGCCACGGCCTCACCGCTCCTTGCGCTCGACAGCCTTCACGGCTCCGATAAGGGACCAGCCCTCAAAAAACGGTGCGCGAAGGTTGTTTGTGAACATACACAGGCACGCTCAAATTTTAAAACTGAAAATGATTCTCATTTGCTTTAAGGGCTCGTGGCACAGCTGGCCGAGGTCACCCGCGCGGCCCCGGATCGGCGATACCGGACACGCCATGCGGCGAAGCGACGCCCCTTAAGGGCACGAAAATGGGCCGCGCCGGGATGCCGGCGCGGCCCTTCCTGATGTCTGCCTTCGATGGATCAGCCGGCTTCGGCGTTCGACGAGTTCTGCCACAGGTTCAGCCCGCCATCGACGGCGTGGCGATCGATCTCGGCCAGCTCCTCCGGCGTGAAAGCGGTGTTCTTCAGCGCATCGAGCGAGTTGTCGAGCTGCTCCACGTTGCGGGCGCCGATCAGGGCGGAGGTCACCCGCGGGTCGCGCAGCACCCAGGCGATGGCCATCTGGGCCAGCGTCTGGCCGCGCCGCTTGGCGACGGCGTCCAGGGCGCGCACCCGCTCCAGATTCTCCGGCGACAGGAAATGCGCCTTCAGCGTGCCGCCCTTGGCGGCGCGGGCGTCGGTGGGCTGGCCGTTCAGGTACTTGGTGGTCAGCATGCCCTGGGCCAGCGGCGAGAAGGCGATGCAGCCGATCCCGGTTTCCTCCAGCGCGTCGAGCAAACCGCCCTCGATCCAGCGGTTCAGCATGGAATAGGACGGCTGGTGGATCAGGCAGGGCGTGCCCAGCTCCTTGAGGATCGCCGCCGCCCGCCGGGTCATCTCCGGCGAGTAGGAGGAGATGCCGACATAGAGCGCCTTGCCCTGCCGCACGGCGTGGTCGAGCGCGCCCATCGTCTCCTCCAGCGGGGTGCGCGGGTCGACGCGGTGCGAGTAGAAGATGTCCACATAGTCGAGCCCCATGCGCGTGAGGCTCTGGTCCAGGCTGGCCGTCAGGTACTTGCGCGAGCCCCAGCTTCCGTAGGGGCCGGGCCACATGTCGTAGCCGGCCTTGGTGGAGACGATCAACTCGTCGCGGTGGGCCTTGAAGTCGGTCGCCAGGACGCGCCCGAAATTCTCCTCCGCCGAACCCGGCGGCGGGCCGTAGTTGTTGGCGAGGTCGAAATGGGTGACGCCGCGGTCGAAAGCGCGGCGCAGCACGGCGCGCCCGGTCTCGAACACGTCGGTGCCGCCGAAATTCTGCCACAGCCCCAGCGAAATGGCCGGCAGGTCGAGCCCGCTCCGCCCGCTGCGGCGGTAGGTCATGGCGGTGTAGCGGGCCGGATCGGCGCGGTAGAGCGATTGCATCGCGGTCTCCTGGCTGTCTTGCGCGGTGTTGGGAGGAACGTGACTGATATATTAGAAATCAGCCCCGCACCAAAGCCAAGAGCGCAAGGCAGCCTTCAGACCGGTTCGGCCTCGTCTTCCGAGGGGGCGGTGAAATAGAGCGGGTTGGCCTTCTGCGCGTCGGCGATGGTGACCTGGAGATAGTCCAGATGCAGGTCGATGGCCTTCGCCGCCGCCTCCGGGTCGTTGTTGGCGATGGCCTCGATGATGACCGAATGCTCGGCGATCACGTCCGGCACCCGGCCGAGCACCGGCAGGGTCAGCAGGCGGTAGCGGTCCACCTGCACCTTCACCTGCTGCGTCAGGTTCCAGAATCCGGGGTAGCCGGCGGTTTCCGCCAGCAGCGCGTGGAAGGTCTCGTCGGCCTGATGGAAGCCCTCGAAATTCTGGGCGGCCTCCATCTCGCGCTGGAGTTCCAGGTTGGCGCGCAGCTTGGCGATCTGGCTGCGGGTGGCGCGCTTGGCGGCGTAGCGGACGGTCGCCTCCTCCAGCGCCTTGCGGATGGCGATGGCTTCCGGCAGGGCGCCCAGCGGGATGCGGGAGACGAAGGTGCCGGACTGCGGGAAGATCTCGATCAGCCCCTCGTCCGCCAGACGCAGCACGGCCTCGCGCACCGGGGTGCGGCTGACGCCGTAATCCTGGGCGATCACCTTTTCCGCAACCGGCTCGCCCGGCTTGCGGCGGAGCGAGACGATCTCGTTGCGCAGGTCACGGTAGATCGTCGCGGCCACGGTGGTGCCGCGCTGGGCCGGGCGGGCGACCGCCGCCGCCGTGCGGCGCCGGGTCCGCGTCTTGACGCCCTCGGCCTGTCCGGAATCCGCCGTCGATGTCTGCGCCGCCTTTTTCAACACCCGCTCCTGCCAGGAAGATTCAAGGGCGCCGGTGCTCCGGGATGCCGGCGCCGAACCCGCTGGTTCACGCCGCAGACGGTCCGCCCTTCATCGCAATATACTAATACCCGGCGGGGTGGGTCAAACGCCTTGACCCCGCGCGGCGCCCCGGTTCCGCGCCAGTTTGTCCCACCGGGAAGCGCGTTGCGCCGTTCAACAGTATACTAGTATATTGAAAAAAGCTCCACTGCGGAGCGCACAGCCCGAGGACCGTCACCGTGGACCGCAAACGCATCGCCCTCGTCGCCCACGACGCCCGCAAGCCCGACCTGATCGGCTGGCTCGGCGCCAACATCCACGCGCTGGAGGGGAACGTCTTCTGGTCCACCGGCACCACTGGCCGATTGGTGCGGGAAGCCCATCCCCAGTTGGACATCACCTCTTTGAAGAGCGGTCCGCTGGGCGGCGACCAGCAGATCGGCGCGATGATCGCGGAGGGCCGGATCGACCTTCTCGTCTTCTTCGTCGACCCGATGACCGCGCAGCCCCACGACGTGGACGTGAAGGCGCTGACCCGCCTCGCCACGCTCTACAACATTCCGATGGCCTGCAACGAGGCGACCGCCGACATGGTGATCTCCTCCCCCCTCTTCACCAGCGGCTACCGCCCGCGGGCCGTGGACTTCGCCGCCCACGATTCGCGCCGCCTCTGACCGACCCTCTTGACCAGCCGCCCTCTTGAATTGCGCGTCTCGCCGACAGAATTGTGGGCGGGACGCACAAAGTCCTTGCATCCGGAACTGATATATTAATATATTCCGACATGCGGGGGCATTACCGGCGCAGCATCACGCGCCGCACCCGAACCACCCATTCAAATGGGCACCGGACCTCCGTCCGGCATCCCTTTTTCCGGAGATGAACGATGCTCCACCCCGACCGCCTCTTCCCCAGCGATCCCACGCAGCGCGACATCGCGCGCCGGCTGTACGCGGAGGTGGGCCACCTGCCGATCATCAGCCCGCACGGCCACACGGACCCGTCCTGGTTCGCCAAGAACGAGGCGTTCCCGAACCCGGCGTCGCTGTTCGTGGTGCCCGATCATTACGCCTTCCGCATGCTCTACAGCCAGGGCGTGACGTTGGAGAGCCTGGGCGTGCCGCGCACGGACGGCGGGGCGGTGGAGAGCGATCCCCGCAAGATCTGGCGCCAACTGGCGCAGAACTGGCATCTGTTCCGCGGCACCCCGACGCGCATGTGGCTCGACCACGCCTTCGAGACGGTGTTCGGCGTGACGGAGCGGCTGAGCGGGGCCAGCGCCGACCGCATCTTCGACCAGATCGACGCCTGCCTGCAGAAGCCGGACTTCCTGCCGCGCGCCCTGTTCGAGCGCTTCAACATCGAGCTTCTGGCGACCACGGAGTCGCCGCTCGACACGCTGGAGCATCACCGCGCCATCCGCGAGAGCGGCTGGAAGGGGCGCGTCATCACCGCCTTCCGCCCCGACCCGGTCGTCGATCCGGAGTTCGAGGGCTTCCAGGCCAATGTGGAAACGCTGGGCGCGCTGTCCGGTGAGAACACCGGGACCTGGGCCGGCTACCTCGCCGCCCTGCGCAACCGCCGCCAGTATTTCAAGGAGGTCGGCGACGCCACCTCGACCGACCACGGCCACGCCACGGCGACCACCGCCGACCTGTCGGACGCCGACGCCGAGCGGCTGTTCGAGAAGGCGCTGCGCGGCACCATCACGGCGGCCGAGGCGGAGATCTTCCGCGGCCAGATGCTGACCGAGATGGCCAAGATGAGCCTGGAGGACGGGCTGGTCATGCAGATCCACCCGGGCAGCTTCCGCAACCACAACCCGGGCGTCTTCGAGCGCTTCGGCCGCGACAAGGGCGCCGACATCCCGACCGGCACCGAGTATGTGCGGGCGCTGAAGCCGCTGCTCGACCGCGTCGGCAACGAGCGCGACCTGACCATCATCCTGTTCACGCTGGATGAGACCAGCTACGCCCGCGAGCTGGCGCCGCTGGCCGGCCATTACCCGGCGCTGCGCGTCGGCCCGGCCTGGTGGTTCCACGACAGCCCCGAGGGCATGCGCCGCTACCGCGAGATGATCACGGAGACGGCCGGCTTCTACAACACGGTCGGCTTCAACGACGACACGCGCGCCTTCTGCTCCATCCCGGCCCGCCACGACGTGGCCCGCCGCGTCGACTGCGCCTTCCTGGCCCGCCTCGTCGCCGAGCACCGTCTGGAGGAGGACGAAGCCGCGGAGGTGGCGGTGGATCTCGCCTACACGCTGGCGAAGAAGGCCTACAAGCTCTGATGTTGGGTTTGCCCTTCTCCCCTCTGGGGAGAAGGGTAGGGATGAGGGGGCGGCCGCAGGCCGACAACGCACACTTATTGCCCTGTGTGAACGCCCTGACGGGCGCCCCCTCACCCTAATCCTCTCCCCAGGGGGAGAGGGAACATTAGGGAGTGAAAGGAATCCCCATGGCATCGCTGACCATCCGCCTGCACCCCGCGGACAACGTCGTCGTTGCCGGCGCCGACCTGCCGGAGGGCACCGCCCTGCCCGACACCGGCGTCGTCGCCCGGACCGCGATCCCCTCCGGCCACAAGGTCGCGGTGCAGGCCATCGCGGTCGGCGAGCCGGTGCGCAAGTACAACCAGGTCATCGGCTTCGCGACAGCGCCCATCGCGCCGGGCGACCATGTCCACGTCCACAACATCGGCGTCGGCGACAGCTTCGAGCGCGACTACGCCTTCGGCGCCGACGCCCATGCCACCGACCTCGTTCCGGAGGCGGAGCGCGCCACCTTCCAGGGCATCGTCCGCCCGGACGGGCGCGTGGCCACCCGCAACTACATCGGCATCCTGACCACGGTGAACTGCTCGGCCACCGCGGCGCGGATGATCGCCGACCAGTTCCGCGGCAACGCGCTGGCCGCCTACCCCAACATCGACGGGGTGGTCGCGCTGACCCATTCCTACGGCTGCGGCATGGGCTCGCAGGGCGACGCCATCGACGCGCTGCGCCGGACCATCGCCGGCTACGCCCGCCACCCGAACTTCGCCGCCGTGCTCGTGCTCGGCCTCGGCTGCGAGGTGAACCAGATCGACAAGCTGGTCGAGGTCGAGGGGCTGACCGTCGGCGATACCCTGCAAACGCTGGCGATCCAGGAGAGCGGCGGCACCGCCGCCACCGTGCGGGCGAGCGTCGAGCGCATCCGCGCGCTGCTGCCCCGCGTCAACGACGTGACGCGCGAGACCGTGCCGGCCAGCCACCTGATCCTGGCGCTGCAATGCGGCGGGTCGGACGGCTATTCGGGCATCACCGCCAACCCGGCGCTGGGCCACGCCGTTGATCTGCTGATCCGCAACGGCGGCACCGCGGTGCTGAGCGAGACGCCGGAGGTCTACGGCGCCGAGCATCTGCTGACCCGCCGCGCCGTCAGCCCGGCGGTCGGCGGGACGCTGGTCGAGCGCATCCGCTGGTGGGAGGACTACACCAGCCGCACCGGCGGCGAGATGAACAACAACCCGTCGCCCGGCAACAAGAAGGGCGGCTTGACCACCATCCTGGAGAAGTCGCTGGGCGCGGTCGCCAAGGCCGGCACGACCAACCTCGTCGAGGTGGTGCGCTACGCCGAGCCGATCACCGGGCCGGGCCTCGTCTTCATGGACACGCCGGGCTACGACCCGGTGTCGGCCACGGGACAGGTGGCGGGCGGCGCCAACGTGCTGTGCTTCACCACCGGCCGCGGCTCCGTCTTCGGCTGCAAGCCGACGCCGTCGCTGAAGCTCGCCACCAACACGGCGCTGTTCCGCAAGATGCCCGACGACATGGACATCGACTGCGGCCCCATCGCCACCGGCGACGCCACCATCGAGGAGGTCGGGCGGGCCATCTTCCAGCTCATCCTCGACACCGCGTCGGGCCGGAAGACCAAGAGCGAGGAGCTGGGTTTCGGCTCCGACGAGTTCACGCCCTGGCAGATGGGCGCCGTCATGTGAGCGAAAGGGCTTGCGCCTGGAGTGATATACTAGTATAAGTGTTTTCGTTCGGTTATCCTTTGAAACCCAGTCGGCAGGCCGCACCGCGCGTATGGTTCCGCCGAATGACGTTTCTCCAAAGTGCGACTTCAGACCGCCGGGGCATTCTCCGGCGGTCTTTTCTTTTCGGAGTCGGGCGACCCGACGGCGGCGCGCAGCCAGTCGCGGAAGGCGGTGAAGCCCGGCTCGCGGTGCCGCGCCGGGCGCGAGACCAGATACCACGCCCGCCCCATCGGCACGGCCAGCGCGAAGGGCGTGACCAGCCGGCCCGCCGCCAGATCGTCGGCGATGTAGAGCCGCGCCCCCAGCGCCACCCCCACCCCGTCCGCCGCCGCCTGCAGGGTCATGGCGTAGCTGCCGAAGGACAGCCCCTTCACGGCCGGCGGCGCCAGCCCCGCCGAGGCGAACCAGTGCGGCCAGTCGTCCGCCCAATGCGAGACCGACAGCAGCGTCGCCGACAGCAGATCCTCCGGACGGCGCAGGCTCCGCGCCAGAGCCGGCGCGCAGACCGGCAGCATGTCGGCGGTGAACAGCTCCTCCACCTCGTAGCCCGGCCAATGCCCGTCGCCCAGCAGCAGGGCGCAGGTCCAGTCCTCGCGGATCGGCGCGCCGGCGCCGCCGGTGGCGATGCGCACCTCCACGTCGGGGTGGCTCTCGTGGAAGGCCGACAGGCGCGGGATCAGCCAGCGCACCGCGAAGGTGGCGCCCACCCCCAGCGTCAGCACCGGGCCGTCGCGCATGGCGGCGACCCGCTCCACGCTGTCGGCGATGGCGTCGAAGGCGCCGGTCAGGCCGGGCTGCAGCGCCCGCCCGCGGTCGGTCAGCTCCAGCGCGTTGGCCCGCCGCTCGAACAGCGGGAAGCCCATCCGCTCTTCCAGCAGGCGCACCATGCGGCTGACCGCGGCCTGCGAGACGTTCAGCTCGCCCGCCGCCCCGGTGAAGCTGCCGTGCCGGGCCGCGGCCTCGAACGCCCGCAAGGCGTTCAGCGATGGCAGGCGCCGCATCCGATTCCTCTCCATACACCCCAACATTTCCTGGGGGTCAGCATCAGACAATCCCGTTTGCGGCGCAAGCGCGCCAAGGGCATCATGCCGTCCACAGCCAAAGAAAACTTTCGGATGAGCGGGATGCTGACGGTTCCCCTGACACTCGGACTCGGCCTTGCGGCGCTGGTGACCTCGTTCCTGTCGGGCCTGTTCGGCATGGCCGGTGGCATGGTGCTGATGGGGCTGCTGCTGGTGTTGCTGCCGGTGTCCTCGGCCATGCTGCTGCACGGGATCACGCAGATGACCGCCAACGGCTGGCGGGCGTGGCTGTGGCGGCGGCACGTGCAATGGGGGATCGTGGCCCGGTTCCTGTTGGGCGGGGCGGTGGCGGTCGGCGTCTTCACCCTGATCCGCTACGTGCCCGGCAAGGCAGAATCACTGATCCTGCTGGGGCTGTCGCCCTTCATGGCGATGGCCGTCCCGTCGCACTGGTCGCCGAACGTGTCGCGGCGCGGCCACAGCACGCTGGCCGGCCTGCTGTGCATGGGCGTGCAGCTGATCGCCGGCATCTCGGGGCCGCTGCTCGACGTCTTCTTCGTGAAGTCCAGCCTGTCGCGGCAGAGCGTCGTCGCGACCAAGGCGACGATGCAGGTCTTCGGCCACCTGTTCAAGACGGTCTATTTTGGCTCCCTCGTCGCCGCGTCGGAGACGGAGGCGCTGGACATCACGGTGACGGCCCTGTGCATCGGCATGGCGGTCCTGGGGACGAACCTGTCGCGCCGCGTGCTCGACGCGATGAGCGACGCCCAGTTCCGCAGTTGGAGCCAGCGTCTGGTCGCCCTGACCGGCACCGTCTATCTCGGCCAGGGGCTGTTCCTGCTGGTGGTGCGGTAGGATCCGGGGGGCGTTTGCCCCCTCCCATCACCCCGGCGGGGGAAAAACCGCCGAAGACCGGTCTCCGCCTCTTCCGGGTGGAGCGCCGAAATTTTGCGTGCCTGGGTGGTGGCTGACAGGTTCATGACAGGTTCGCCTGTTAAACAGTTGGAACAACCAACCACCGTTCCCGGAACCTCCACCATGGCGACCGAATCCGCAGCCAGGAAACCGGCGGAACCCACGGCGAAGACCGCATCGGCGGACCAGCGCACCCCACTCTTTTATGGCGCCGCCTGCGGCGCGGGGGC
Organism: Azospirillum brasilense; assembly: GCF_001315015.1. Classification (NCBI taxonomy): domain Bacteria; kingdom Pseudomonadati; phylum Pseudomonadota; class Alphaproteobacteria; order Rhodospirillales; family Azospirillaceae; genus Azospirillum; species Azospirillum brasilense. The sequence goes on from NZ_CP012917.1 coordinate 612,583, forward strand.
CGGCGGCTCCGTCCTCCTCTACGAGGCGCGTCCGCAGCACCCCGACGCCAAGGCACCGTAAGGCGCGCCAAGCGCCGTCCAAAAAACAAAAATTCCATTCGGAGGAAACACCATGAGCCTCGGCAACCCCGCCAAGGGGATGCTGGCGGCGGCCGTGCTGGCCGCTGCCGCCCTGTTCGCCGCTCCCGCGTCCGCGGAGATCAAGAATCTGGAGATCATCGCCCCTGCCAACGCCGGCGGCGGCTATGACCAGCACGCGCGCGCCATGCAGCAGGTGCTTCAGGAACACAAGCTGGCCTCCAGCGTCCAGGTGGTCAACATTCCGGGGGCCGGCGGCACCATCGGCCTCAGCCAGTTTGTCACCGCCAAGAAGCGCAACCCCGGCCTGATGATCTCCGGCCTCGGCATGATCGGGGCGATCCTGATCAACAAGTCGCCGGTGTCGCTCGATCAGGTGACCCCGCTGGCCCGCCTGACCGGCGAGTACCAGCCCATCGTCGTGGCCGCGGATTCGCCGCTGAAGACGCTCGACGACCTCGTGAAGAAGTTCAAGGCCGATCCCGGCTCGGTCTCCTGGGGCGGCTTCGCCGTTGGCAGCCCCGACCACATCCTCTACGGCCTGCTGGTCAAGGCGATCGGCGGCGACGTGTCCAAGATGAACTACATCGCCGCCGGTGCTGGCGGCGAGATGATGGCCTCGGTGCTCGGCGGCCACATCACCGTGGCGACCGGCGGCTACAACGAGATGGCCTCGCAGCTCCAGGCCGGAAAGCTGCGCGCGCTGGCGATCTCCGCCCCGCAGCGCCTTCCCGGCATCGACGTCCCGACCTTCAAGGAGCAGGGTGTGGATGTCGAGCTGGTGAACTGGCGCGCGGTGATGGCGCCGGGCAACCTGAAGGCGTCGGAGAAGCAGGTGCTGGACGACGCGGTCGGCGCCATGGTCCGCACCGACGACTGGAAGCGCATCGCCGCGGAGCGCGGCTGGATCGACCTCTACCTGCCGCCCGACCAGTTCGCCGCCTTCGTGAAGGACGAGCGGACCCGGATCGAAGGCGTCCTGACGGAACTCGGCCTCGTCAAGTGACCGACAGCCGGCGGTGATCCGCCGGGTTTCAAAACAAAACAAAGCCATGGAGCGAAGCGTCATGACCATCCGCATGCCGGGCGCCGTGAAGGGCGTCCTGACCGCCGCCGTCCTCGCCACGGCCACCCTCGCCGCCACCCCGTCGCTGGCCGAGATCAAGGGGCTGGAGATCATCGCCCCGGCGAGCCCCGGCGGCGGCTGGGACCAGCACGCCCGCACCCTCCAGCAGGTCCTCCAGGATCAGAAGCTGGCCTCCAACATCCAGGTCGTGAACATCCCCGGCGCCGGCGGCACGGTCGGCCTCGCCCAGTTCGTCACCGCCAAGAAGCGCTCGCCGACGATTCTGGTCGGCGGCCAGATCATGCTGGGCGCCATCGTTACCAACAAGTCGGCGGTGACGCTCGACCAAGTGACCCCGCTGGCCCGGCTGACCGGCGAGTACACGGCCATCGTCGTTCCGCCGGATTCGCCCATCAAGACCTTCGACGATCTGATCCAGAAGTTTAAGGCAGACCCCGGCTCGGTCTCCTGGGGCGGCGGCTCGGCGGGCGGCAGCGACCAGATCCTCGCCGGCCTGATCGCCAAGGCGGTCGGCGTCGATCCGAACAAGGTCAACTACGTCGCCACCGCGGGCGGCGGCGAGTTGCTGGCCTCGGCGCTCGGCGGCCATGTGACGCTGGGCATGGGCGGCTACAGCGAGTTCGCCCCGCAGTTCCAGGCGGGCAAGCTGCGCGCCATCGCCGTCTCCGCCCCGCAGCGCCTGCCGGGATCCGACACGCCGACCCTGAAGGAGCAGGGCGTCGACCTGGAGTTCGTGAACTGGCGCGGCGTCTTCGCCCAGGCATCGGCCAAGCCGGCCGAGCTGAAGGAACTTCAGGAGGCCGTCGCCAAGGCCGTCGCCAGCGACGAGTGGAAGCAGGCCGTGAAGCAGCGCGGCTGGATCGACCTCTACCAGCCCACCGCCGAGTTCACCGCCTTCCTGAAGCAGGAGCGCGCCCAGATCGAAGGCACGCTGAAGGACATCGGTCTCGTGAAGTAAGGACCGAACCAGGCGGGCGCGGTCGCCGCGCCCGCCGGTCCGCAAAAAACAGTCTGGGAGGATGAAGCGATGACCACCGGTCGGAGCATGCGCGCCGGAGAGGCGGTGCTGGGCGGCGGGCTGATCGCCCTTGGGGGCTTGATCGCGGTCGAAACCATGCTGACCCCGAGCGTCGGCCGGGCGGTGGTCGGCCCCGCCCTGTTTCCCTACCTGATTTCGGGCGGCCTCGTCCTGGTCGGGCTGTCCCTGCTGCGCGAGGCCTTCGCCGGGGCCATCGCCCACGCCGAGGGGCTGGAGCTGGACCTTTGGGCGGTGGCGCTGGTCGCGGCCGGGCTGGCCGTTCAGTTCCTGCTGCTCGACACGCTGGGCTGGATTCCCTCCACCACCATCCTGTTCGCCGCGGTCTCCCGCGCCTTCGGCGGCCGGCGGCTGATGGTCAATCTCGCCATCGGGCTGGCGCTCGCCGCCTTCACCTTCGTGGCCTTCAATTACGGGCTCGGCCTGAACCTGCCCGAGGGCAGCCTCGTCGAACGGCTCACGTCAGCCGACGCCGAATAAGCCCCGCTTCGGGAAGGAAACTGCACAATGGACACCCTTGCCGCCCTGGGCCACGGCTTCCTCGTGGCGCTGACCCCCTACAACCTGCTGTGGTCGGCGATCGGCGTGACGGTGGGCACCGCGGTCGGCGTGCTGCCCGGCATCGGTCCGGCGCTGACCGTGGCCCTTCTGCTGCCGGTCACCTACGGGCTGGAGCCGACCTCCGCCTTCATCATGTTCGCCGGCATCTATTACGGCGCGATGTACGGCGGCTCGACGACCTCGATCCTGCTGAACGCGCCGGGCGAGTCCGGCAGCATCGTCACCGCCATCGACGGCCACGCCATGGCCCGCCAGGGCCGCGGCGCCCAGGCGCTGGCGACCGCCGCCATCGGCTCCTTCATCGCCGGCACCATCGCCACCGCGGCGCTGACCTTCGTCGCCCCGCTGATGGTCAAGATGGCCCTGCTGTTCGGACCGGCCGAGTATTTCGCGCTGATGGTTCTGGCGCTGACCACCGTCACCGCGGTGCTGGGCAGCTCGCTGGCCCGCGGTCTGGCGAGCCTGTTCCTCGGGCTGGCGCTGGGTCTGGTCGGCATCGACATGCAGACCGGTCAGGCGCGGCTGGCCTTCGGCGTTCCGGAGCTGCTCGACGGCATCGACACGGTGGTCGTCGCGGTCGGCCTGTTCGCGGTCGGCGAGACGCTCTACGTCGCCTCCCGCCACCGCTTCGAGACGGAGGAGATCTACGCGCTCAAGGGCTCCAAATGGATGAGCCGCGAGGACTGGGCGCGCTCGTGGAAGCCGTGGCTGCGCGGCACGCTGCTGGGTTTCCCCATCGGCACCCTGCCGGCCGGCGGCAGCGAGATCCCGACCTTCCTGTCCTATCTGGTCGAGAAGCGTCTGGCGAAGAAGCCCGAGGAGTTCGGCAAGGGCGCCATCGAGGCCGTCGCCGGTCCGGAGGCCGCCAACAACGCGTCGGCCGCCGGCGTGCTGGCGCCGCTGCTCTCGCTCGGCCTGCCGACCTCGGCGACCGCCGCCATCATGCTCGCCGCCTTCCAGCAATACGGCCTGCAGCCCGGCCCGACGCTGTTCGACAACAACCCCGAGCTGGTCTGGGGCATGATCGCCAGCCTCTACATCGGCAACGTGCTGCTGCTGGTGCTGAACCTGCCGCTGGTCGGCTTCTGGGTGAAGCTGCTGCTGATCCCGCGGCCCTGGCTGTACGCCGGCATCCTGGTCTTCTCGTCGCTCGGCGCCTATACGCTGAACAACAACGTCATCGATCTGGTCATCCTGTGGGTGATCGGGCTGCTCGGCTTCGGCATGCGCGTTCTGAACGTTCCGGTGGCGCCCTGCGTGGTCGGGCTGATTTTGGGGCCGCTGGCCGAACAGCAGTTCCGCCGCGCTCTGGCCATCAGCCAGGGCGACCCGTCGGTCTTCCTGACCCACCCGATCTCGGCGGCCCTGCTGATCGTCGCCGCCCTGCTGGTGATCGGCCCGATGGTCCTGCGCTACCGGAGTAACGGCGCGGCCAAGAGCAACGGCGCCTCCCCGTCCGGCACCCATCCCGCGACGTAAGACCGCCATCCCGCGAAGGACTTCTCCATGGAAAGCGTTGATCTTTGGTCGCAGCTCGCCGCCCTCGGGCAGGTGGTCGCCATCGACCTCGTGCTGGCCGGCGACAACGCCATCGTCGTCGGCATGGCCGCCGCCGCGGTGCCGCTGGCCCAGCGCCGCAAGGTGATCTTCTGGGGCATCGGCGCCGCCATCATCCTGCGCATCTTCTTCGCGCTCATCACCACCCAGCTCCTCGCCATCATCGGGCTGACGCTCGCCGGCGGCGTGCTGCTGCTCTGGGTCTGCTGGAAGATGTACCGCGAGCTGCGCTCCCACGGGACGGACGAGGTGGCGCCCGACGAAGCGATGGACGCCCCCGACGCGACGGTGGGGGTGTCCGGGAACGCCGCCGCCGGCGCTGCGGTCGGCGGCGTCACGGTGGGTGCCGCCATCTGGCAGATCGTGGTCGCCGACGTGTCGATGTCGCTCGACAACGTGCTGGCGGTGGCCGGTGCGGCCAAGGACCACCCGACCATCCTGGTGATCGGGCTGCTGCTCTCCGTCGTCCTGATGGGCGCGGCGGCCAACATGATCGCGCATGTCCTGCACAAGCACCGTTGGATCGGCTGGGTCGGTCTCGCCATCATCACCTATGTGGCGCTCGACATGATCTGGCGCGGCAGCAACGAAGTCCTCATGCACACCTCCTGGCTATCGTGACGGAGCGAATCCGATGATCAAGAAGGTACTCGTTCCCCTGACCGGGCGGCCGCTGGACCGCCGCGCCATCGCCACGGCCTTCCTGCTCGCCGACCGCTTCCGCGCCCATGTGGAGGGGTTGAGCGTCATGCCGCAGGTCGAAATCCGCACTTCCGTCGAAAGCGCCGCGATCCCCAAGGCGCTGGTCGAGCAGCTCATCCGCATCGGGCAGGAGGATCAGGCGCGGGTGGTCGATTCCGCCCACGCGCTGTTCGAGGAGTTCCGCGGCCGCTTCGCCGCTGTGGAGGCGGACAGCCTGACCGGCGGCGGCGAGGGCGCAGACGGCCTGTCCGCCTCCTGGCAGCAGGCGACCGGCCCGCTGGCGGAGACGCTGGCGGAGGAGGCGCGGCTCGCCGATCTGGTGGTGATCGCCCAGACATCCGACGGCACCAACGCCATGGGTCCGGCCATCGAGGCCAGCCTGTTCGGCTCCGGCCGCCCGCTGCTGCTGGCCCCGACGGCCGAACCGGCGTCGGTCGGCTCCGCGGTCGCCGTGGCCTGGGACGGCGGGGCCGCGGCCTCGCGGGCGGTCGCAGCGGCTCTGCCGCTTCTGCAACGCGCCGGCAAGGCGGTCATCCTATCGGCGGAGGTCGCTGATCCCGGGCGCACGTCCGACCCCGACCGCCTGTCGGCCTACCTCGCCCTGCACGGTATCGCGGCGACCATCCGCAAAGTCACGGCGTCGGGCCGTGCGGTCGGCCGGGCTTTGCAGGAAACAGCGGCGGAGGCCGGCTGCGACCTGCTGGTGATGGGCGCCTACGGTCACAGCCGCGTCCGCGAACGGGTGTGGGGTGGCGTGACGCTGGACGTGCTGCGCGAGCCACCCGCCATTCCCATCTTCATGGCGCACTGATACATGGATTCATGTCCCCTCTCCCCTCTGGGGAGAGGGTTAGGGTGAGGGGATTGCACTTGTGCCGGACGTAGCGCCACGCGCATCCCCCTCACCGGCCCTTCGGGCCACCCTCTCCCCGGAGGGGAGAGGGTTTGTAAAGGCCGGAGACGGACCATGCGCATACTCGTCGTCGAGGACACCGAGGATCTGGCCGACGCCATCGTCCACCGGCTGCGCAAGCTGGGCTACGCCGTCGACTGGGCGCCGACCGGTGACGAGGCGGAGGAGCTGCTGCGCCAGGAGGCGTATCAGCTCGTCCTGCTCGACATCATGCTGCCGGGGGTGGACGGGCAGACGCTGCTGAACCGCCTGCGCCAGCGCCGCGACGCCACACCGGTCCTGGTGATGACCGCCCGCTCGCAGGTCAATGTCCGGGTCGACCTGCTCGACCTCGGCGCCGACGACTTCATCGTGAAGCCTTTTGACCTGCGGGAGCTGGAAGCCCGCTGCCGCGCCCTGCTGCGCCGCTCGCACGGGCTCGCCTCCTCGCGCACGCAGTTCGGCAATCTGGTCTTCGACGCCGCGGCTAAAAAGGTGCTGATCGACGCGCGTCCCGTCGATCTCGGAGGCCGCGAGTTCCGGCTGCTTGAGCTGTTCCTCAGCAACCTGAACACCGTCCTGTCCAAGGAGGACCTGATGGACCGGCTGTTCAGCCTCGACCAGCCCACCGCGCTGAACGCCATCGAGTTGTATGTCTCCCGCCTCCGGCGCAAGCTGGAGGGCGCGTCGGTGGAGATCCGGACGGTTCGGGGGCTGGGGTATGTGGCGGAAGTGTGTGCCGAAGGCTGAGGGATTCTCGCTGCGGCGGCGGCTGTTCATCCGGCTGCTCGGCGTGCTGGCCGTCCTGACCGCCGGGCTGTTCCTGTTCGTCAGCGCCTACGCCCAGCGCGCCGCCGACGCCGCCTTCGACCGGCTGCTGATGGCGTCGGCGCTGTCGATCTCCGACACGGTGCGGGTGGAGGACGGGCGCTTCTCCGTCGACCTGCCCTACTCCTCGCTGGGCATCCTGGCCCAGGCGCGGCGCGACCGCGTGTTCTACCGGATCACCGCGCCGGACGGCGAGCTGGTCACCGGCTACCACGACCTGCCGGTCGCGCCCGCCAAGGCCGGGGTCGCCGGTGCTTCCGGCGGCGACCCCGCCACCCGGTTCGAGAACGCCAGCTTCCGCGGCATGCCGGTGCGGATCGCCGTCCTGAAGCGCTTCGCGGCGCAGCCGGAGCTTGGCGGCTGGATCACCATCGCCGTCGCCCAGACGCGGGAGGAGCGCGGGGCGCTGGCCCGCGACATCCTGGCGAACGCCTTCCTGCCCATCGCCTTCACCGTGGTCGCGGCGGGCGGGCTGATCTGGTTCGGCGTGCGGCAGGCGCTGGCCCCGCTGGGCTCGCTGGAGCGGATGATCCGCGAGCGGCAGCCTCACGACTTTTCCCCCATCGCCATGCCGCCGCCGCAGGAGGTCTCGCAGCTCGTCCAGGCGATCAACCAGCTCATGGCCCGGCTCCAATCCAACCTCGACACCATGCAGACCTTTTTGGCCGACGCCGCCCACCAGATCCGCACGCCGCTGGCCAGCCTGCGCCTGCAGGCCGAACTCGCCATCGACGAGGACGACCCCGACGCCCTGCACCGCATCGCCCAACGCGTGCACCGCAACGCGGTGGAGGCCAGCCAGCTGACCAGCCAGCTCCTCAACCACGCCATGGTGATCCACCGCAGCGAGGCGCTGAAGCCGGAGGACGTCGATCTCGGCGCCCTGCTGGAGCAGGTGTTCCAGCGCGCCCGGGCGGTGGCCGGCGACACGGCGATCCGCCTGGACATCGACCGCGCGGCGGAGCCGGCCACCGTCCCCGGCGACGCCATCAGCCTGCGCGAGGCGCTGACCAACCTGCTCGACAACGCGGTGAAGTACGCCGGCCCGTCCGGCCCCATCGACCTGACGCTGACCCCGCGACCGGACGGGCGCGGCCTGCGCGTGGAGATCGTCGACCGCGGCCCCGGCGTGCCGGACGCCGAGAAGCGGCGCGTGCTGGAGCGGTTCGGGCGCGGCAGCTCCGCCGCCGGGGTGGCGGGCAGCGGGCTCGGCCTCGCCATCGTCAGCTCGGTGGTGGAGGCCCACGGGGCGGCGTTCGCGCTGCTCGACCGCCCCGGCGGCGGGCTGGTCGCGCGCATCGACTTCCCGGAGGCGGGTGGCGCCGCCCCGGCGGGCGGAGGCGCGGCGCGGGCCCTGCTTCCCCTTCTGGTCCTCGTCACCCTGCTCTGGGCGCCCTGGGCGCAGGCGGCGCAGCTGCTCACCTACCCCGCCCCCGGCGGCGAGCGGGAGCGGCTGCGCATCCATTCGGCCACCGACCGGCAGGCCATCGAGCCGCTGGTCCTCGACTTCCAGCAGCTCCGCCCCGACGTCACCATCGAATACAAGGACATGGACACCGCCGACCTCTACGCCGAGGCGGTGGCCACGCCGGCCAAGGGGACGGCGGAGACGCCCGACCTGCTCATCAGCTCCGCCTCCGACCTGCAGGTGAAGTTGGTCAACGACGGTTTCACCCAGCCCCACCGCTCCGCCCTGACGGACGCTCTGCCGGACTGGGCGAACTGGCGGGACGAGGCGTTCGGCTTCACCTTCGAGCCGGCCGTGATCGCCTACAACCGCGACCTCCTGCCGGACGCGGAGGTGCCGCGCACGCGCCCGGCGCTGATCCGGCTGCTGCGCGACGACCCGGTGCGCTTCGGCCGGCGCGTCGCCACCTACGACACGGCCACCAGCGGCATCGGCTATCTGCTGGCCGCCCACGACGCCCTGCTGTTCGGCCAGTACTGGCAGCTCGTCGCAATGATGGGCAACGCCCAGGCGCGGCTGGCCTGCTGCTCCGGCGACATCCTCGATCTGGTGGAGCGCGGGGAAGTGCTGATCGCCTACAACGTCCTCGGCTCCTACGCGCGGGCGCGGGCGGCGGCGGGGGCGGCGATCGGCATCGTGGTGCCGGAGGACTACACGCTGGTCATCTCCCGCGTCGCGGTGATTCCCAAGACGGCGCCCCGCCCGCAGCTTGCCGGGGCGTTCATCGATTATCTGCTGTCGCCGCGCGGGCAGGAGGTGGTCGCCGACCGCTCCGCCCTCTACGCCATCTCCTCCGGCATCAAGCGGGAAGCCTCGGCGTCGGGCCTGCGCTCCAGCACGGCGGCGCCGCTGCACCCCATCGCGCTCAGCCCGGCCCTGCTGGTGTTCCTCGACCGGCTGAAGCGGGAGCGGTTCCTGCAGCAATGGCAGTCGGCAATCCTGCTGCCCTGAGCCAGGGACCTTCCGAAAACCCGCCCGAAAACCCGCTGTCCCACGCGACGCCTCACCCGTTCCAGCCGCCCGGCGGCGCCGACGCCCGCAGGGCCATGCCCATGCCGTGCAGCCGCGCCCGGCGCTTGTCCACCGGCAAGGCCGCCAGCCCGAGCAGCACCGTCGTCGCGGAGTCGAGGCCGCCCGGCGGCGCAAGCGCTTCAGCGATCGCATCCGACTGCCCCGCGTCCACACTTTCGGCGGCGGCCAGCAGACGCTCCGCGGCGGCAGCGCGGTCCGGCACCGTTTCTCGCCCGCCCGCTTTCTTCAAAAGAGCTTTCACGCGCTGCCGGTCGTTGCGGTGTTGGAAGTGGCCGTGCCGCTGCATCAGCCGCACCGCCTCCACCATGTAGTCGGCGAAGCTCCTCAGGTCCCGGCCCACCCGATGCGGAGGCTGTTCACGCGCCGTCGCCACCGCCTCGCGCAGCCAGCCGCTGGCCCGCGAGGCCAGGGCGATCGCATCCACGGGGGATGGGGGAACGGCTGCGAAAAGATCCGCAAGGATCAAAGCGTCCTCGGCCCCATCAAGAACCGGACGCCGCAAAGCCTCTGCGAGCAGTCCGTTGAGCCATGGCGAAGAAAAAGGATGTGCTGGCCGGTCCTGCATCCGGAACCCCATGACGCTGACATGGATTTGCAACCTCTCGCCGAAGATACCAACTCTTCAGCGGATAGCAACGGAAACGATCCTATCAAGTGAGATGTTTCACAAGAATCAGCACTCACCCAGGCGAAAATGAATGCGTATGTATTCCACTCCGAGAAACTGTAATCGATAGATTCAATACAAATACGCGATATGTTCTTGAGCGCTTGCACAACCGCTACTATGATACACCCGGGTATGCAGGAGGGGCGCATGGCGGGCCTGTTGCAAGAACGTACGGGACGCGCGGCGCACGCGAACGCAGCCTTGGCGGCTTGCCCACGGCGTCAGCCGGATCAAGCCGAACGGTGCCAGGCACAGGCACCGGCCGGCGGGACACCGCCGGTCAGGACACCTCTCGTCTGAATCCTGCCGGATGCCACCGCGGGCAACGTTTTCCCGCAAGGCACGGGCCGGCGTCATCGGGCGGAGGGCGTTGAGGACCGAAGTGAATCTCATTCCCTTCTGAAAGGACCATCGAGAATGAACGACAACAGCGAACGCGTTTCGTCCGTGCAGCCGGCGAACCTCGACCTCTCCTTCATCAACAAGCGGCTCGAAATGGCCGGCTACACGTCGGATCAGGCCACGGCGTCGGTCGAGGCCTACCGCCAGTTCCTCGTCGTGGTCGCGGCGAAGCCGAACCTGATTCTGGTCCCGACGAAGGCGGCCGACGCGGCCTGGCACGAGCACATCCTGTTCATGGACCGCTACGAGGCGGACATGATGCGGTTGGTCGGCGCCCGGGTCCATCATCACCCGGACGCTCCCGACGCCGCCGCCTGGCAGAAGGCCGTCGCCAACACCCAGGACGCCTTCCGGACGACGCTCGGCGTGGAACTGGGAACGGAGGAACTCGCCGGCTGCTACCTCACGGTCGAGGCGGCCTGAGCGTCATACCATCGTATTGATCGTTGCATGATGCGGTTGTTTTGCTGCTAAAGTCATACGATTGGCAGCGCGCTCCGCGAACGCTCCCCTGATCGGCGGCCCAGGCCACGGTCGGGGGCGCATCTTGCCACCCCTGGCAGCGAAAGGGAGGAAGGATTGATGTCCGATCTGGTCCACGACCTCTCCAGCCGCGCCCGGGACATGAACGCCGCGCTCACCGTCTTCGACAAGAGCGACACGCTGCTGGCCACCAACGACAAGCAGAAGACGATCTATCCCTTCATCGACTTCTCACGCTCGGTGACGTTCCGCGACATCGTGTGGGAGTGCGTGAAGCACAAGAAGTTCAGCTCGGACACTATCTATTCCGATCCGGCGCGATGGATCGGCTATGCCGAGGATCTCCGCCGGTTCAACCGGTTCTGGCAGTCCTTCACGCTCCATTCCGACGGGCGGGTCATCCAGATCACCTACGAGCGGTTGGACGACACGGACGGCTGGTGGTACCAGATCCGGCGCGACGTCACCAGCAACGTCCAAGACAGCGTCCGGGGCGGCTTCGACAGCCTGATCTCCCTCAACGGCGGCGGCGTCCTGCCGCCGTCGGGCCAGCCCTCCTTCGTCGTCCGGCTTCTCGACGCCCTACCCTACCCGGCGGCGCTTCTGACGCCGCGCTGCCAGGTCATCGACGGCAACCAGTCCTTCGCCTCCATCGTGGCGCGGGGGGACGGGCTGTCCCTGGTCGGCGGCCGGCTGAACATCCCGGACGCACCCACCGAACAGGCGGAGCTGTCGAAGCGGGCCGCCGGCTTCTTCCGCCGCCGCACCCGTACGCCGATCACGTTGCGCGTGTCGCGCCTGGACCAGCCGTCGCCTTATTTCGCCACCCTGTCGGAACCGCCGGCCCAGAGCGTCGGAAGCGGCGGCCCGATGACCGGCATCCTCCTCCTGACCCTCGTCGATCCGGATATCCTGCCAGCCGTGTCGGCGCGCGCCGTCGCCGAGCTTCTCCAGATCACCGGATCGGAAGCCGAGATCGCGCTGGCCCTGTGCTCCGGCCGGAGCGTCGACGAAATCGCCGAGGATCGCGGGGTGGAGCGGCGGACCGTCTACAATCAGGTCTCGTCCATCCTGGGCAAGACGGGGCTGCGCAACCAAGCGGGAATCGTGCGGCAGGTGACGATGATCTGCTGGCATTTCGGGTCGCGCGTCTGATCGAATCCGGGTATGCTGCCCGATGCATCGCCGGCTGCGCGAATACCTGGATATGGACGCACTCTTGTGCATACATATGGCGGACGTCCGGTGCAGTTCCGGTTCCGCTCTGGCCGGAGGCCGTGAAGGAGGCAGGGGCGTCTGTTCTTCCCATTTTCCGCCCATCGTCCCGCCCCTATCGCCCCGCAACGTCCCTCATCATGCCCCTGCCCGCCGCTCTGCGCCTGCTCCTGACCGTTCTGTCCATCGTGACCGGTGGTGCGGGCGCCGCGTTTCCGGCAGCGGCGGAAACCTTGCGGGCCAGCCTGTCCGACGATCTGACGACCATCGATCCGTTCGCCTTTCCCGGCTTGGTCTCATCCGGTGTCCTGCGGCAGGTCTATGAGGGCTTCACCGCCATCGACGCCGTCGGCAACGCCGTTCCGGCGCTGGCCACCCGTTGGGAGACGCCGGACGGCGGGCGGACGTGGCGTTTCACCCTGCGCCCGGACGTGCGGTTCCATTCGGGACGCCCATTCACCGCCGCCGACGTCCTGTGGACCTGGGAAAACCATCTGACGCGCAAGCCCCAGCCCGGCTACAGCGCCTTCTACCTGCGCGGCATCGAGGGGGCCGCAGCGTTGCAGCAGGGAACCGTCGCCTCGCTGCCCGGCGTCGCCATTCCCGATCCCCACACGCTCATCGTCCGGCTGACCGAACCCGACGCGCTGTTCCCGCTCTACCCGTTTCTGTTCGTCGACCGCGGCATGGAGGCGGAGTTCGGACCGGCGTGGCACGAGCGGGCGTCCGGCGGCACCGGGCCGTTCCGCCTTACGTCCTGGCGGCGCGGCGAGTCCGTGCGCCTGGATGCCCACGCCGCTTACTGGGGCGGTGCCCCCGCCGTGGACGCGGTGTCGCTGGCGGTGCTGCCCGACACCAACACGCTGCTGGCGCGCTACGACGCCGGAGAGCTGGACGTCGCACCGCTCCCCGACAACGCCGTGCGCACCGTGGTCCGCCAGCCGCGCTACGATGGGCAGGTCATGGCCTTCGCCCGCGCTCAGGTGCGCTATCTCGCCCTGAACCAGGATCTGTACCCGCCCTTCCGCGATCGGCGCGTGCGTGAGGCGTTCCATTATGCGGTGGACCGGGTCGCCACGGTGAATGGGCTCCATGCCGGGCGGGCGCTGCTGACGAACGGCTTCGTCACGCCCGGCCTGGGCGGCTATCAGCCCGACGCGGTGCCGTTGACCCCGACCGATCCGAAGCGGGCCAGGGCACTGCTGGCCGAGGCCGGCCATGCCGGGGGTCGTGGATTGCCGCCGCTCCAGATCGCCGGTGGCCCCAACGTGCGCGAAGAGGCCACCTATTTCGCCGCCCAGCTCACCGCAGTCCTGGGTATTCCGGTCAGCGTGCGCATCCAGGAGCGCGCGGCCTTCGTGGCGGCGATCAACGAGGGGCACGAGGCACTGTTCATCAACGGCTGGACGGCGGATTTCCCCGATCCCATGGACCAGCTCGCCACTCAATGGCACAGCGCCAGCCCGACCAACCGCAGCCGTTGGCACAGCCCGGATTTCGACCGGCTCATGGAGCGGGCACGCGGTCTCGCCGACCCCGCCGCCCGCAATGCGCTCTACCGGGACGCCGAGGCCCTGCTCCGGGACCAGGCCGTGGCGCTGCCGCTGCCGGTGCCGCAGTTCGTGGCGCTGGTGCGGCCAGGCGTGACCGGGCTGGTCATCCGACCCGACGGCACGACCGACTACCACGCCGCCCGGTTGCCATGACGGGACGCCGGTTCGGCCGATACGGTCTGTACTGGCGATTGGTTTGGCGCTTGGGGCGGCGCCTGCCGCGCCTGCTGCTTTTGGCTGGAACCGCCGTACTGGCGAGCTTTCTGGCCTCCCACGCGCTTCCCGGCGACCCGATCTCGCTGATGGTCGACGGGCGGACCGCGGACCCGGACCTGATCCGCCGCATGCGGGAAGACGCCGGACTGGACCAGCCGCTGACCGTTCAATTCCTATCCTACGCGCTGGACCTGCTGCGGGGCGATCTCGGCCAATCGCTGCGCTACGGCGGCGTGCCGGTGACGGCGCTGTTGGGCGACGCCCTGCCGGTGACGCTGGGGTTGTTGGCGGGCGCCGCAGCGCTCGCGCTGCCCTTCGGGCTCACGCTGGGACTCGCCGCGGCCGATCTCCGGCGGGCATGGCCGGGCACCGCCCTCACCATCGGGTCAGTGCTGGCCCTGTCGGTGCCGCCGCTGGCGCTGGCGACGTGGCTGATGCTGGCGGGGTCCGGTACGGCGCCCTGGGCCGTGGCGGCGCTCGCCCTGCCGGCGGCGGCGATGATCGCCCGCCTGACGCGCACCCAGGTGATGGAGGTGCTGGGACGCGACTTCATCCGCACCGCGCAGGCCAAGGGGCTCGGTCGGGTCGCCGTTCTGCTGCGCCACGCCCTGCCGAACGCCCTGGTGCCGCTGGCGGCGGCGGTCGGATCGGTGGCCGGGACGGTCCTCACCACCACGGCGGCGGTGGAGACGGTCTTTGCCCTGCCGGGGATCGGGCGGCTGACCGTCCAGGCGGTGCTGGCGCGCGACCACACGGTGGCCGGGGCCGCCGTTCTGGTCTTCGTCCTGCTGCAGGTGGCCATCAGCCTGACCGCCGAGCTGCTGATCGGGCTCGCCGACCCGCGGCTGCGCGACGATGGGGTGCATGGGGCTGGGGCGCATGGAGATGGGGAGCCGCCATGACCGTCACGCGCTCGCCCGCCGGACGCGCCGGCCTGTTGCTCGCCGCGTCTCTGGCCGTGCCGCTGGCCCTGGCCGTTCTTCTTCTGCCACTCGACCCGTCCACCATGGATCTCGGGCAGGCCTGGGCCGGACCGTCCGCCGATCACCCGCTGGGCTGCGACGGGCTGGGCCGCGACGTCGCCGCCCGGCTGATCGCCGGAACCGGAACCTCCTTCGCCATCGCCGGGCTGTCGCTCGCCCTGGCGGTGGGGCTGGGCGTTGCGTCGGGCGGGGTAGCCGGCTGGATCGGCGGGCGCACGGACGCGGCGGTGCTTCGGCTGGCCGACCTGCTGCACGGCTTTCCCGAGCTGTCGCTTGCCATCGTCGCGTCCGCGCTGCTGGGTCCGGGCACGGAGGCCGTGGTGCTGACGCTCGCCCTGGCGGCGTGGCCCTCGCAGGTTCGCTGGTGCCGGGCGCTGGCCCTGTCGAACCGCACCGCCGAACATGTGCGGGCCGCCACCGCCCTCGGTGCGGGGCCGCTGCACACGGTCGGCCGTCATCTCCTGCCGGCGGTCGCCGGCCCGGTCGCCATCCGCGCCGCCCTGTCCATCGGACCGGTCATGGTGGCGGAGGCGACGTTGAGCGGCCTGGGGCTGGGCATCCAGGAGCCTTCGGTGTCGCTGGGCACCCTGATCCGCGACGGGCTGACCAACCTCCGCGACGCCCCCCACCTGATCGCCGCGACGACGGTCACCGTCGCAGTCATCGCGCTGGCCGTCAACCTGCTGGCCGAGGGGCTGCGCGAGGGCCTCGACCCACGGGGCGCACCGTTCCGCCGGCCGTGAGGCCCGTCTCTCAGCGCCGCTGCAGAGACATGGTGTAGCGGAAACCGGCGCCCGGATGGGTGTTGACGGCGATCTCGACCAGACGCCCGTCGTCGGTGAAATAGCGCCGCGTGATGACGAGGATCGGCGACTGCGGCGGGACATGCAGGCGCGAGGCGACGTTCAGGCTGGCCGGGGCCGCCTCGATGTCCTGCATCACCTCGGCGATGCGGACGCCGTAGCGCTGCTCCAGCACCGTGTAGATGGCGTACTGCACCACCTCCAGGTTGCGCACCACGTCGGAAAAGGCGGCGTCGATGTAGACCTCGACGTAGGAGAAGGGTTCCGACGTCTCGCGGGTGCGGCGCAGCGCGCTGACGCGGAACCACTGCGTGTCCGGGCGGCAACCCAGCCTCCCGGCCAGTTCCTCCTCCACGATGATGCGGTCCACCGAGAGGATTTCCAGCCGGGTCGAGGTGGCGTACTGGACCAGCTCGTCCAGGGAACTGATGGAGTTGACGAAGCGCCCGTCGGCGCGGCGCGCCGCCAGGACCGAACCCGACCCCTGGCGGCGCAGGATGTAGCCCATCTCCTGAAGCCGGCGCAGCGCCTCGCGCACCGTGTGGCGGCTGACGGCGAAGCGGCTGCACAGTTCCTGCTCGGTCGGCAGGCGGTCGCCGACGGCGTAGGCGCCGGCGTCGATCTCCTCCAGCAGCTTGCGGACGATCTCCTGGTAGAGCGGGGTTTCCACCCGCTCCGCCGCACCGCTGTTGTCCTTCAGGCTGTCCGCTTCGTCCGACATCGCATCCCTCATGATGCCGGAAGATGGACGAGCCGGAGCGCCGATGCAACCGGCGTACGAGGATGTTCCGCGAGGGACGGCTTACGTGAGCAGGACCAGCGACAGGGCCGGGACGGCGTTGATGACGACCAGCGCCACCACCCGCATCCCGTAGAAGGGCAGCACCCCCTTCACAATGGAGTGGAGCGGCATCTTGGTGATGCGGCTCATCACGAACAGATTCAGCCCGACCGGCGGCGTCAGGGTCGCCACCTCCACCAGCGCGGTCATGATGACGGCGAAATGGATCGGGTTCACCCCCACCGCCTGCGCCATCGGGAACAGGATCGGCGCCAGCAGCACGATCATCGACACGCCGTCCAGGAACATACCGATGACGAGCAGCAGCAGGTTGACGGCCAGCAGGAACTCGAAGGGGGAGACCTGCGCCTCCTTCAGCATCGCGGTCAGCTCGGCGGACAGGCCGAGGCGGGTCAGCACCGCGGTCAGCAGGCCGGAGCCGAGCAGCACGCCGTAGATCATCACGGTCTGGAGGACCGACTCCCGCGCCGTCTCCCACACCGCGACGAGGTTGGCGGTGCGGTAGACCACCGTCACCAGGACGACCGCGTAGATGGCGGCCAGCGCCGACACCTCGGTCGGGGTGAACCAGCCCATGTAGATCGTGCCGATGATGAGCACCGGCATCATCAGCGCCCCGGCCGCACCCGGCAGGCGCTGGCCGAAGCCCTTCCAGTCCGGACGCTCGCCGACATGGCCGTAGCCGTTGATCCGGCTGACGATCAGCGTGGTGAGGCCGAGCAGGAACGCCTCGAACAGGCCGGGCACGATGCCGGCGATGAACAGGTCGGTGATCGGCAGCCCGACGATGGAGCCGATCAGGATGAAGGTCAGCGACGGCGGGATCATCAGCCCCAGCGTGCCGCAGACCGCCACCAGCGAGGCGGCGAAGCGGGGCGGATAGCCCTCCTTCGGCATCAGCTTCACCGCCGCCGGGCCGAGCGCCACGGCGCAGGCCACCGACGAGCCGTTGACCGCCGCGAAGAACACGCTGGACATGGCCAGCGCCAGGGCAATGCCGCCGCGGAAGTAGCGGATGATCGTCCCGACCAGCTCCAGGATGACCAGCGCGAGGTTGCCGCGCGACATCAGGTTGCCGGCGAAGATGAAGAACGGGATGCAGACCAGCGCGTATTTGTCCACGGAGTCCCAGGCCATCTGCGCGACCAGGACGACCGGGATGTTGAAGTTGAAGGTCAGC
Source organism: Azospirillum brasilense (assembly GCF_001315015.1). Classification (NCBI taxonomy): domain Bacteria; kingdom Pseudomonadati; phylum Pseudomonadota; class Alphaproteobacteria; order Rhodospirillales; family Azospirillaceae; genus Azospirillum; species Azospirillum brasilense. The sequence continues at coordinate 630,131 of NZ_CP012917.1, forward strand.
AGGCCGACCGCAATGACGCCCAGCGCCAGGGCGATGTGCACGCCCGCCGCCACGAAGAACAGCAGGCTGACGACGGCAACGATGGTGGTCATGGTGTTTCCTCCCCTGTTTCAGCCGTCGTTCAGAGATTCTCGCCCTCGACGGGCGGATCGGGGTCGTGGCCGCGCAGCAGCAGGATGATGTTGCCGATGAAGGCGAAGCCGTAGAGCACCCCGCCCAGCGGCAGCACCAGCCGGACCGTCCACAGCGGCAGGTCGAGGTTGGATTCGGTGAACATGCCGATGGCCTGGAGATGCGCGACCTCCTGGAATCCGGCGATCACCAGAAGCACGCTGAAGGCCAGTCCGATCAGGCTGTTGAGCCAGGCGAAGGCCAGCCGCACCCGGTGCGGCATCATGTTCAGCAGCAGATCCATGCGGATGTAGTGGCCATGCCGCGTGCCGACGCCCAGCGACAGGAGCACGCTCCACACCACCAGGAAGCGGACCAGCTCCTCCGCCCACCAGTGGCTTTCCGACAGGAGGGAACGGCTGGACGCCTCGTAGAACATGAAGCCGATGGCCGCCATCATCAGGATCGTGGCGACATTCAGGAGGATGCGGTCCTCGATGAAGCTCCACCAGCCCGGCAGGCCGCGGCCCGGCGGCAGAGCGTCCGTCGCCTGGGTGTGGGGGGCCACAGAGGGCGCCCCGGTGGTCGCCGCGGAGGTCAATGTATCGGTTCCCGGCATGGGTGGAACTCCCTTCACGAGATGACCTGTGTCTGGGGGACGCGGCTCAGCCAGCCGGCGGCGCGCTCGTAGGCATCGGCGATGCGCAGCAGCGTGGCTTCCGCCTGTGGGCGGCCGATGAGCTGCATGGCGATGGGCATCCCGTCCGGATCGAATCCGGCGGGCGTGACGAGCGCCGGCAGGCCGAGGTAGGAGACCGGGCGGGTCAGCGCCGCCACCCCGGCGACCACCGCGGCCATCGCCGGCCCGGCGCCCACGTCGGTCTGCGCGGCGGTCGGCACCCGGCTGCGCAGGGCGGGGACGAACAGCGCGTCGCACTGGGCGAAGGGGCCGTCGATCATCGCCCGGAGATGAAGCGCGCGAAGCTGCTTCGCCTGGAGGTAGGAGGCCGCCGGCACCATCAGCCCCTGCAGAAGCCGCGCGCGGACCTGCGGGCCGTAATCCTGCGGGCGCTCGCGCAGCCAGGGCGCATGGACGGCCGCCGCCTCCGGCGTGAAGACGAGGTTGGCGAGGTCGCCGTAGGGCTCGTGGTCCGGGATGTCCACCTCCACGACGCGGGCGCCGGCGCGCTCCAGCACCGCCCGCGCCTGCTCCAGCGCGGCGGCCACGGCGGGGTCCAGACCGTCGTAGTAGAATTGGCGCGGGATGCCCAACCGCAGCCCCTCGACCCCCTGGCCGATGGCGTCCGCGGCGTCCGTCCGCCCGGTGATGACCGAGAACAGCGTCGCCGCGTCCTCCGCGCTGCGCGCCAGCGGGCCGACGCAATCCAGGCTTTCCGACAGCGGCATCACGCCGTCCATCGGCGTCGCCCCCTGCGTCGGTTTCAGCCCGACCACGCCGCACAGCGCCGCCGGAAGCCGAACCGACCCCCCGGTGTCCGAGCCCAGCGAGCCGAAGGCCAGCCGCCCCGCCACCGCCGCCCCGGAGCCGGAGGAGGAACCGCCGGTGATGCGGTCGGGGTCCCAGGGGTTGCGGCAGCGCCCGAGATGGGCGTTGTGGCCGGTCGGCCCCATGGCAAACTCCGCCATGTGCAGCGTGCCCAGCGTCACCGCCCCCGCCGCGTCCAGCCGCTCCAGCACCGTAGCCGTCCGCTCCGGGCGGAAGTCGCCGCGGATTGTCAGCGAGCCGCAGGTGCAGCGCTTGCCGGCGCGATAGAACATATCCTTGTGGGCCAGCGGCACGCCGTGCAGCGGCCCGCGCAGCCGCCCGGCCCGCGCCTCCGCGTCGGCGGCACGGGCGGCGGCCAGCGCCTCCTCCGGCTCGACCGACAGGAAGGCATTGAGCGTCGGATTCAGCCGGGCGATGCGGTCCAGGCAGGCGTCGGCCAGGGCTTCCGCCCGCAGCACGCCGTCGCGGACCACCCTTGCGGCCTCCGTCAGGGTCAGCGATGTGGGATCGGTCATGCCCGCTCCCCGCCCATAGTCCCGGCGGCGTTGGTCCCGGCCGCCAGCGCGGCATGGGCACTCAGCGGCGCGTCGAACAGCGAGCCGCCGGGATGCGCCGCCGCCAGGATGCCCGGCACGGCGGCCAACAGGCGCCCGCACAGGGCTGCATCGGTCTCATCCAGGGTCACCCCCTGAATCCTGGCCAGGGTCCGCGCGCAAGCCGCGGCGTCCCCGATAAGGTTTTCCGTCATTCCTTCCCTCCCTTCCGGTGCTGTCCCGCGCGGCTCTTCCGGCCGTTCCCGCAGGCAGAGGCTTTGGCGCCCCCTTAGCCGGATCGTTGCAGCGTCATTTCATAACGGTATCGTCCGGCCGCATGGCTGCTGACCGCCACCTCCAGCGCGTTTCCTTCGGCGTCCAGATAATGACGGATCACCACCAGGATCGGGGTGCCGACCTCCACCGACAGGCGGGACGCCAGGTTGGCATCGGCCGAGGTGGCCTCGATCGACTGCACGACCTCCGCGATGCGCAGGCCGTAGCGGCTTTCCAGCACCGCGTAGACGGCGACCGGAAAGGTGCCGATGGCCTGGGCCACGTCGTCGAAGGCGGCGGGCAGGAACACCTCGGTGTAGCAGAGCGGCGTCCGCTCCCCCGGCTGGCGGCGCAGCGCCACCACCCGGACCCAGGGCGTGTCCGGCTGCGAGCGCAGAAGCTCCGCCGTCCGCCCCTCCACCAGGATCTTCTCCACCGCCAGCACCTCCAGCCGGGTGGAGGAGGCGTACTGCCCGATCTCCGCGAGGCTGGACAGCGTGTTGTGGAAGCGCCCGTCGGGGCGGGCGGCGGTCACCACCGATCCCGAGCCCTGGCGGCGCGCGATCAGGCCAAGATCCTGGAGCCGGCGCAGCGCCTCCCGCACCGTGTAGCGGCTGGCGGAGAAGCGCAGGCACAGCTCCTGCTCGGTCGGCAGCCGTTCGCCGACCCCGACCCGCCCGTCCGCAATGTCGGCGCGCAGCGCGTCCAGGATCTCCTGGAAGCGCGGCCCCTCCGCGGCGGACGGGCGGACGGAGGCCGGGCGAACGGCGGCCTTCACAGCGCCCCCTGCTCGCGCAGGGCGGCGATCCGCTCCGGCCCGATGCCGATGCGGCCGAGCACGTCCTCGGTGTCGGCACCCAGCGCCGGAGCGGGGCGGGTGGGAAGCGTCTCGCCGCCGATGCGCACCGGCCCGGTCAGCATCCGCACGCCGCTGGACCCGTCCGGATAGGCGAAGTCGGCCACCCGGTCACTGTCTCGGACGAAGGGGTTCTCCAGCGACTGCGCGATGTCGAGGACCGGGGCGGCGGGAACGGCACCGCCGAGAATCTCCACCCACTCCGCCGTGTCGCGCTGGCCGAGCACCTCGTCAAGCAGGACGGTGAGCAGCTCGCGGTTGGCCAGCCGGTCCTTGAAGCTGCGGAAGCGCGGGTCCTGGCCCCATTCCGGCTTGCCGATCTTGTCGCAGAAGACCGGCCAGAACTTCTCCTTGTTGCACATGACGAACAGCCAGCCGTCGCGCGTCCGGTAGAGCTGCGACGGGGTCAGCGAGGGGTGCGCGGAGCGCGGCTCCCGCCCCTGGTTGTGGCCGCCGTTGAGGTACCAGGTGGCGAGGTAGGTCATGTTGTGCAGCGCCGTGTCGAACAGGCTGACGTCGACGTCCGAGCCCTTGCCGCTGGCCCGCGCCCCGACCACGCCGGAGACGAGGCCGAAGGCGGTCATCAAGCCGGTCATCATGTCGACCACCGACATGCCGAAGCGGGCGGGCGGGCCGTCCGGCTCGCCGGTCACCGACAGGTAGCCGGCCTCCGCCTGCATCAGATAGTCGTAGCCCGGCCAGGCCCGCCGCGGCCCCGTTCGCCCGTAGGCGGACAGGTGGGCGCAGACGATCTTCGGGTTGACCGCCTTCAGATGCTCGTAGGTCAGGCCCAGCTTGTCCGGCAGGTCGCCGCGCAGGTTGTCCAGCACGGCGTCGGCGTGGCGCACCAGCTCGTGCAGCACCGCCATGCCCTCGGGGTGCTTCAGGTTGAGGGTGATGCTGCGCTTGTTGCGGTTGAAGGACTGGTAGAAGTGGCTGTTGCCGGGGCCGAAGAAATGGGGGCCGACATGCCGGCCGACCTCGCCGCCTTCGGCGGGATTCTCGACCTTGATGACTTCGGCCCCGAGATCGGCCAGCAGCATGGTGCCGAACGGGCCGGCGCCGTATTGCTCCACGGCGATGACGGTGACGCCTTCGAGGGGTAGCACGCGGTGTCTCCCTGATGGGGGTGTGCGGGGTGTGTGGGGAGTGGTTGCAGCGGGCCCCCACCCAACCCTCCCCCGCTTTCGCAGGGGAGGGCTTTTGTCCTCACACCGGATTCTGCTCGATCAGCCGCTTGGCGATGATGATGCGCTGGATCTCGTTGGTGCCCTCGCCGATGCACAGCAGGGGGGCGTCGCGGTAGAGCCGCTCCACCACGAACTCCTTGGAGTAGCCGTAGCCGCCGTGGATGCGCATGGCGTCCAGGGAGTTCTCCACCGCCGCCTCGGACGCGAAGAGCTTGGCCATGCCGGCCTCGTAGTCGCAGCGCTCGCCGCGGTCGAGCGCCTTGGCCGCCTGCTGCACGAGAAGCCGCGCCGCGGAGACGCGGGTCGCCATGTCGGCCAGCTTCATGGCCACGGCCTGATGCTCGTGGATCGGCTTGCCGAAGGTCTTGCGCTGCTGGCTGTACTTCACCGATTCGTCCAGCGCCGCCTGGGCGACGCCGACGCCGCGCGACGCCACGTTGACGCGGCCCAGCTCCAGCCCGGAGATGGCGCAGGCCATGCCGCGGCCCTCGACCCCGCCGATCAGCCGGTCGGCCGGGACGCGGTAGTCCTCGAAGACCAGCTCGGCGGAGTCGATGCCCTTGTAGCCCAGCTTCTCCAGCTTGCGGCTGACCTTGAAGCCCGGCCCCTTCTCGGCCAGGAACATCGTCATGCCCTTGTGGCGGGGCTGCGCCGTCGGGTCGGTCTTGACCAGCAGGGCGAAGCAGCTTCCCTGGATGCCGTTGGTGATCCAGGTCTTGGAGCCGTTGATGACGTAGTCGTCGCCGTCGCGCTTGGCCACCGTGCGGATGGCCTGGAGGTCGGTGCCGCAGTCCGGCTCGGTCAGAGCGAGGCCGCCGCGCAGCTCGCCGGTGGCGAAGCGCGGCAGGAAGGCGGCCTTCTGCTCCTCCGTCCCCGTCTTGGTGACGATGAAGGCCATGATGAGGTGCGAGTTGATGATGCCGGACAGCGACATCCACACCGATGAGATGCGCTCGATCATCTTGGCGTAGGTCGAGGGGCGCAGGCCCAGCCCGCCGTACTCCTCCGGGATCGTCGCCCCGAAGAGGCCCAACTCCTTCATCCGCTCGACGATCTCGTCGGGGTAGGCGTCGTCATGCTCCAGCTTCAAGGCGACCGGCCGGACGTGGCGGTCGAGGAAGCGGTCCACGCTGTCGAGGATCAGGCGGTCCTGCTCGTCGCGTTCCGCGTCGGTCATGGTGTTGGCGTCGCTCATGGCGTGTTTCCCGGATTGATTGGTCAGCGGACGGACGGCGACAGCACGGACAGCGAGTCCGCCGCGCGCGGGCTGGCGTCGAGGCCGAGGACGGCGTCGGCGATGCGCGCCGCGGCGGTCTCGTTCACGGTCATGGCGGCGTTGCCGCGGTACTTGTCCACGATCTCGGCGTTGGACAGCGGGCGGTCGGCGGCGCCGCGGTTGATGTGCTCGCGGTGGCGCAGTTCCCGCCCGTCGTCGAGCGTGATGACCAGTTCGCCCGAATAGGCTTTGGGGAAGGGCGAGTCCGGGTCATGGCGGTAGGACACCTTCGACGCGATGTCGAGTATGGCCGCGTCGCCCAGCGCGTCGTTCTCCAGCTCCGCCAGGGTCAGGCGACCGCGCACCAGCGCGGCGGCGACCAGGAAGGGCACGCTGAACTGCGCGTCGTAGGAGTTGGAGGGCCGCTTCTTGTTGGCCTCCGGCTCGCAGACGGTCTTGACCACCTGCTCGGGCACCAGCGCCTCGATGCGGCGGATGCGCGCGAGGTCGAGGCCATCGCGGCGCAGCTCCAGGGCGGCGTCCACGCAGGCGTGGGTGAAGTGGCAGGCCGGGTAGGGCTTGATCGCCGTCGCCATCAGCTCCCACGTCTCGCCGAGGCCGGCGGTGGCGATGCCCAGATCGGCGCGCCCGGCCTCCTTGCCGAGATAGGCATTGAACAGGCCGAAGCGGCCCTCGTAGGGGCGGGTGACGCCGGTGAAGCCCTCGCGGGCCAGCGCCGCCGCAGTGATGCCCGCCGCCGCCGCCCAGCCGGGATGCAGGCGCTTGTTCCAGGCGCCGTCCTCCAGGAACTCCAGGCTGCCGCTCGCCATCGACAAGGCGATGCCCTGGGCGGCGGCGAGCTGCGCGCGGGTCAGGCCAAGCAGACGGCCGGCGGCCAGCGCGCAGCCGAAGACACCGATCATGCCCGTCGGGTGGAAGCCCACCTGATGGAAGCCGCCGCGCGCCACCGCGCCGAGCCGGGCCGCCACCTCGACGCCCAGCACATAGGCGCTGACCACGGAACGGCCGTCCGCCCCGGTCATCGCCGCCGCCGACAGGACGGCGGGCATCACGCTGGCGGTCGGGTGGATGACACCGCCGATGTGGGTGTCGTCGTAGTCGAGGCCGTGGCAGAGCAGCCCGTTGACCGTCGCCGCGTCGCGGGCGGGCAGCGAGGCGGGCATGCCGATCACCGGCACCGGCCCTTCCCCCGCCAGCCCGCGCAGGGCGGTCAGCGTCTTGTGGGCGAAGTCGTAGCGGGTCGAGGCGAGCGCGATGCCCACGGCGTCCAGCATGTGGTGCGGCGCGCGGGTGCGGACCTCCGCCGGAATGGCGTCGTCGGGCGTGTCGGCGACGAAGGCCGCCAGCGTGGCGGCGATCGAGTTGGTGGCGGAATCGGTGGCGGGCATGGTTCCTCCCTTTTGTTCTTCTCGGGCCATCAGTGGTTTCGGACAGATCCTTTCAGATTGTCCGGATCAGTCGCCGATGCCGTGGCCCCGCTTGGGGACGAGGCTGGCCCGCTCGAAGGTCACGAAGACCGTGCCGTCGGCCTTGTAGCCTTCGGTGTAGGTGGTCACGATGCCCTGGGTCGGGCGCTTCTTGGATTCGCGGACGTCCAGCACCTTGGAGCGCGCGTAGACCGTGTCGCCGGGGAAGACCGGGGCGACCAGCTTGATCTCCTTCCAGCCGAGGTTGGCGACGGACTTGTAGGAGACGTCGTCCACCGTCATGCCCAGCACGATGGCCAGGGTCAGGCCGCTGTTGACCAGCGGCTTGCCGAATTCCGACTTCTCGGCGAAGGCATGGTCGCAGTGCATGGGGTGGCGGTTCATCGTCAGCAGGCTGAACTGGATGTTGTCCGCTTCGGTGATGGTCCGGCCGGGGCGGTGCTCGTAGACATCACCGACGGTGAAATCCTCAAGGTAGCGGCCAAGGTCGGCGACGATGGTCCGCGGTTCCTGAACATCGGGCATGGGCGGGCGTCTCTTGTCTGCGGATCGGAGGGATGAGTGCGGGGCGCCGATCATTTCAAGGTGACATGTTCAGCGCGTGTGATAGCATGTTGTACGTACAAATAGCACGCCCCCTCACCCTTGGAAAGCGTTTTCATGGCCAACAATCCGCAAACCCCGGCAACGGCGCCGGAATCGCCGGTCCGCCGCTCCTACCTGTTCGTTCCCGGCGCCCGTCCCGACCGTTTCGCCAAGGCCCTGGGAGCCGGTGCCGACGCGGTCATCATCGATCTGGAGGACGCGGTAGCCCCCGGCGACAAGGACAGCGCCCGCGCCGCCGTCGGCGCCTTCCTTCGGGAACATGACGGCGCGGGCGGCCCAGCGGTTTTCGTTCGAACCAATTCGGTGCGCAGCCGCACCGGCCTGCTCGACATCCTCGCTTTGACCGATCTTCCGGATGGTACTGCGCCGCGCTGGGCGGGAGTCCTGCTGCCGAAGGTGGACGGGGCCGAGGACGTCCGGCTGGCCGCCGGGCTTCTCGACGAGCGCAATCTGCCTGGCGCGCTCGGCGCGCTGATCGAGAGCGCCGACGGGCTGGAGAACGTCATGGCGATCGCCGCGGCCTCCCCCCGCCTGTCCTTCCTGATGTTCGGCGGGGCCGACCTGTCGGCGGAGCTGCGCGTGCCGCTGTCCTGGGAGCCGCTGGTCCAGGCCCGCACCCGCATCGTCCACGCCGCCGCCCGCTTCGGGCTGGACGCGCTGGACATGCCGTGGATCGCGCTGGACGACGAGGAGGGCTACCGCCAGGAGCTGGCGCGCAGCGTCCTGCACGGCTTCACCGCCCGCTCGGCCATCCATCCCAAGCAGATCACCGCCATCCACGACGCCTACACCCCGTCGCCGGAGGCGGTTCTCCGCGCCGGGCGGGTCCTGGCCGCCTTCGAGGCCGCGGGCGGCGGGGTCTGCGTGCTGGACGGCAAACTGGTCGAGCGGCCCCTGGTGCTGGGGTCCCATCGAATCCTGGCATTGGCCCGCCGCGCCGGAATGCTGTAGCCAGGGATTGACCGTTCATGCGCACCGCGCCACCGCCACTTGTACGGACCCCCATGACCACGCAAGAAACCCCGCCCGCCCCCTTTCCCCTGCTGCTGGCGGAGGTGACCAGCGTCCAGACCGTCGCCACCCTGTCGGTCCTGACGCTGGCGACGGTCGCCCCGCTGGCCGCCGCCTCGCTGGGGGTGGGGTCGGAGGCGGTCGGCTACCAGATCAGCGTCATCTACAGCGCCGCCGCCCTGGTGTCGGCCTTCGCCGGGCTGGTGGTCCGCCGCTGGGGTGCCGGGACGGTGGGCGTCCTGGCGCTGGCTTTGGGGCTGGTGGGCTGCCTCGGCATCGCCACCGGCTTCCTGTGGGTCGCGGCGTTGGCGTCGGTGCTGCTTGGCATCGGCTACGGGCTGGTGAACCCCTCCTCCTCCCACCTCTTGAACCGCTTCACCCCGCCGGCCCGGCGCAATCTGGTCTTCTCGCTGAAGCAGACCGGCGTGCCGCTGGCCGGCGTGCTGGCCGGACTGACCCTGCCGGGAATCGGCGAGATCGCCGGCTGGCGCGGGGCGGCGCTGGCGGTGGCCGGCATGTTCGCGCTGTTGCTGGCCCTCTTCGCGCCGGGCCGCCGGGTGTGGGACGACGACCGCAGCCCCGGCCTGCCGATCCGCGGCAACCTGATGGAGGGGCCGCGGCTGGTCTGGCGGGTGCCGGCGCTCCGCGGCTTCGCCCTGATGGGCTTCTTCTTCTCGGCGATCCAGCTGTCGCTGATGGCCTTCACGGTGAACATGCTGGTGCACGACCTGCACTGGTCCATCGTGTCCGCCGGGCTGGCCGTGTCGGTGATGCAGGCGGCGGGGGCGGCGGCGCGCATCGGCTGGGGGCTGCTGGCCGACCGGCTGCGCTCCGGCGTGGCGGTGCTGGGCGGCATCGGCGTGCTGTCCGCAAGCGCCGCACTGGCCACCGCCGGCCTGGGGCCGAGCTGGCCGGTGCCCGCGGTGATCGGTGTTCTGACGGTGTTCGGCATCGCCGCCATCGGCTGGAACGGCGTGTTCCTGGCGGAGGTGGCGCGGGTCGCCCCGAAGGGAACGGCCAGCACGGCGACCGGCGGCGCGCTGATGTTCACCTTCTCCGGCGTGGTCGTCGGGCCGGCGCTGTTCGCCACCCTGTTCAACACGGTCGGCAGCTACGGCGAGACCTTCGCCCTGATGATGGCCTTCCCGCTGGCCGGGGCGGCGGCCGTCCTGTTCTGGTCGCGCCGCAAAAGCTGACGGCAAAGGCCATAGGCCCCATCGCGCATAGTTGTCCGTACAATAATGTTGGCACTCCCCACTGTTTTCCCCTATGATCGTTCGGACAAGCGGGCCAGAAGCGTCCGAACGCAATCTTGGGAGGGAAGCCGATGTTCAATCCGTCGCTGTTCAGGCCATTCTGGGCGAAGACGCTGCTGGTGGGAATGACGGTGGCCGGGCTGGCCGCCGGATCGCCGGGCCAGGCCCGCGCACAGGCGGCGCCGGTCGAGATGGTGATGACGGACGAGATCGCGACGTCCCACTGGACCGCCAAGATGATGGACGAGTATGCCGCCCTCATCGAGGAGCGCTCGAAGGGCCGCATCAAGCCGAAGGTCTTCCACTCCGGCACGCTCTACAAGGACAAGGACGCCGTCGCCGCCCTCGGGTCGGGCGCCGTGCACATGGTCTGGCCGGTCAGCGTGCAGCTTGAGAGCATCGCCCCGCAGTACGGCGTGGTGAACCTGCCCTTCGCCGTCACCGACGCCGCGATGTCCAAGCCGGAAACCGCGCAAGAGGTCTCCAAGCTGCTGTCCGGTCTGGTGGCCGACAAGGGCATCCGCGTCATGGGGCTGATGCGCACCGCCGACCTGATCTTCCTGTTCAAGGACAAGGAGGTCGACTCCGTCGGCGACCTGAAGGGCAGCAAGATCCGCCTGACCGGCGGGCGCGTCCTGCAGCTTCTGATGCGCGACTTCGGGGCCAGCCCGGTGTCGATGCCCGCCTCCGAAATGGCGGCGGCGCTGATGCAGGGCGCCATCGACGGCATCTACACCTCCGCCGGCGGCTGGGAGATGGTCGGCACCAACGCCGCCAAGGTCGCCTCGCTGGTGCCGGGCATGAGCCTGCTCACCTACTCGGTCCTGGTGGATGACAAGTGGATGAAGGGCCTGCCCGACGACCTGCGCCAGGTGGTGGAGACGACCACCAACGAGATCATCGCCAAGCAGTGGCAGCGCGCCATCGACGCCGACAAGAAGACCATGGACCAGATGATCGCCCAGGGCGGGCGTCTGGCCGTGGCGCCCGAGGCGGAGCAGGCGAAGTTCCGCGAGATCGCCAACAAGGTCAACCAGGACTATGTCCGGCGCTACCCTGAGATCTGGAAGCAGTATCAGGCCATCGTCGGCAACAAGAGCTGAGGCGATCCCCCTCGCTTCACCTCGCGGTGCGGGCGGCGTTCCGGAAGGAGCGCCATCCGCACCGTTTTTTTATGCGTGCTCAGACCGACCGCATGAGGCCGCCGTCCACCCGGATGTTCTGCCCGGTGATGTAGCCGGCCCCGTCGGAGGCGAGAAAGGCGACGGTCGCCGCGATCTCCTCGCTCTTGCCGTAGCGGGCCATCGGGACGCCCTGGCGCCGCTCCTCCGTCGCCGGAAGGCTGTCGATCCAGCCGGGCAGCACGTTGTTCATCCGCACATTGTCGGCGGCGTACTGGTCGGCGAACAGCTTGGTGAAGGAGGCCAGCCCGGCCCGCGCGACGGCGGAGGTCGGGAACATCGGGCTCGGCTCGAAGGCCCAGGCGGTCGAGATGTTGATGATCGTCCCGCCCTTCTGCCCGACCATGACCGGGGTCACCAGCCGGACCGCCCGGACGACGTTCAGGAAATAGACCTCGATCCCCTTGTGCCAGTCCTCGTCGGTCAGCTCCAGCAGGCCTTTTCGCGGGCCGTGGCCGGCGCTGTTCACCAGCGCGTCGATGCGGCCCCAGCGCTCCATCGTCCGGCTCACCAGACGCTCCAGATCCTCGGCGGACTGGTTCGAGCCGGTCACGCCGATCCCGCCCAACTCCTCCGCCAGAGCCTCGCCCTTGCCGGAGGAGGACAGCACCGCGACCTTGAATCCGTCCGCCGCGAGGCGCCGCGCCGCCGCAGCCCCCATGCCGCTGCCGCCCGCGGTGATGATGGCAACCTTATCGCCCATGATTCGTCATCCCTCTCCTGCCGGAACGGTTCGTCCGTTCCTTCTCTCCTCCTGTATCGCACCGGACGCAGGACGGGGCCAAGGGAAGCGTGCGTGTGCCTTCGGGCGCCGATCAAGGACAGCGCCGGATTCAGGGCCGGTCAGAGGGTGAGCAGGAAAGCCAGAGACGCGACCGGAGCCGCCGTGACGAAGCCGACGGCGACGAAACGCTCGACCGGGCTCCAGGACGCCCAATCCCGCTGAAGCGAGGACAAGAACGACTTCATGATCCCTCACGGACCGGCTGATGTTGCAATGCATATAAGATACGGTTTCCGAGGGCGTTCGTGCCAGGGGCGTGGCTTCCGTATCGCGAAATATCGGGGGGTGATGCAGCGCCGCCACAGGCCGGAAAGCGGCACTCCGAAAGGGCTTTGCCGGGGCGGGACCGTCAAAGGTTGCCCATCGGCCACAGGGACCGATGGACGCTTCAAGGCGACACGCCCTCGCCGAACAAAGCAAGGATTTGCGCCGCCGCCAGCTCCGGCGGGATCGAGGCGATGCAATGCGCCTCCGCCGCCGTGCAGCTTTCCGGCGGACAGGGCGCAAGCGCCGCCACGGGCCGCAACACCAGCGCCCGTGCGCACCAGGGCCGGAAGCGCTCCGGCGCGTGGACGTGGTTGGGGTCCCCACCCTCCGGATGGCAGGAGAAGACGGCGACCGGCACGCCCACGGCGGCCCCGAGATGGGCCGGACCGGAATCCATGGCGATCAGCCCCGCCGTCCGCTCGATCACCGCCGCCGCCGAGCGCAGCCCGGTCCGCCCGGTGAGGTCGGTGACCCGCCCCGGCAGGGCTGCGGCGATCCGCTCCGCCGCCGCCCGCTCCAGCTCCGTGCCGAGAACCGCCACCCGCGCGCCGAGCGCGATCGCCACCACGGCGACCACCGCCGTCAGCCGCTCCGGCGGGTATTCGCGACGCGACGCGGCGGCCCCCGGCGCCACGGCGATGATCCGCTCCCCCGCCGCATCGGCCAGCAAAAGGGCAGCCTCCGCCCGGTCCTCCGCGGTCAGGTGCAATTCCACCCCGGCGCCGTCCGGCACGCCGCCGGCGAAGCGCAGCAAAGCGAGGTTCTGCTCCACCTCGTGGCGTCCCGGCGGGGGCGTCAGCCGGTGGGTGTAGGCGCGGTCGAAGCCGGCGTTGCCCGACGCCTTCCAGGGCGTGACCGCCTCAGAGAATCCAACAACGGCGCGGGCACGGCTGTTCGCGGCGAGCGCCGTGGCGCCGTGGCGGTCGAAATCGTAGCGGGGGACCAGCGTCAGGTCGAAGCCGGCGCGGAACGCCTCCGCGAAGGCCGCCGCGCCGCCCGGCGTCACGCCGCGCAGGTCGATCCCCCCGGCCGGCTTCGGATGAGGCGCCACCACCGCGTCGACATGCGGGCAGGTTTCGGCGAGGTCGGCCACCGCCGGGCGCACCGCCAGCACGATGCGCGCCTGTGGCGCCGAGGCCCGCAGACCGCGCAGGAAGGGCGTGGCGAGCACGAAGTCGCCCACCTCGTCCAGCTTCACCACCAGGATGCGCTGGGCGGATGAAAGGTCGAAGACGGCGTCCGTCATGCCGCGCTCATGTCGATACGGGCGGGAGGCAAGCCGGCGCACCAGCGCCGCCACGCCATGCGGTAGCCGGCCTCGACCGCCCGGGCGTACCCTATCTCGTCCATCAGGGGGGAGCGCGCCATCCGCTCGCGCAAGCCCGCGCGTTGCGCCTCCAGAAAGGCGCGGTCCGTGGCCAGCCGGACGGCGAGCGCCACGTAATCGTCCTCGCGCTCCACCACCAGCGCGTCCAGCCCGACGCTGCCGAGCATCGTGGCGCCCCAGCGGGAGATCATCGCCTCCCCGCAATGGACAGCACCGGAACCCCCATCCACAGCGCGTCGCAGGTTGTCGTCCCGCCGTTGGCGAAGACGGGGTCCAGCGCGCAATCGAGCAGCCGATAATCCTCGTAAGGGTCCGGCGCGGTGCCGCGCAGCAGCAGCCGCGACTCCGCGACTCCATGGGCAGCGAAGGCGTCCAGCACCCGCCGCGCCACCCGCCGCCGGACAGCCCCCGCCATTTCAGCATCAGCCGCGCCTCCGGCACCGCCGCCAGCACCCGCCCCCACAGGCGCCAGCGTGGAGGCGTTCAGCTTCGTCAGGTTGTTGAAGGAACCGAAGTGAACACTCCGCCGTCTCGACCGGCGGGTGGCGGGCAGAGTGACGACAGACTCCGCAGGGCGGTAGCACAGCACGCTTCCGGCAGACGGATCAGCTTTTCCGTATGCAGGGCGTCCGCGCTCTGTGCGGCCGAAGCGGGTGGTCGGAGAACTGGTAATCCATCGCCGTCAGGCCCGTCGTGTTCGGGTAGAGCGGCAGGCTGACCTGGACCGGGGCCGGGCGGCGGATGAACAGCGGCATGCGGTTGCGCGACATGTGCCCGCCGCAGTCCACCAGCACGTCGATGCCGTCCGCCCGGATCAGGCGGTCCAACTCGCTGTCCGGCAGGGCCGCGACGGCGCGCCAGCGGTCGGCCAGTGCCGCGAAGCGGTCCGTCGCCGCGTCCTTGGCAGGTCCACGTAATAGCAGTCACCTCCACCGCCGACCGGTCGTGGCGCTCGATCAGCGGCAGCAGGAAGTGATAGCCCGGCCCCGGATAGCGCTGGAAATCCGGGACAGGTAACCGACGCGCAGACGACGCTCCGGATCGCGGTCCACCGCGTCGAAGCGCGGGCGGCGGCGGCACCGCATCACGGCGCGCTCGAAGCGCCGGTGTTCCTCGAACACCGCGCCGAGGTCGCCCCCTTCAGCGAAGCACAGGCAGAACAGCAGGTTGGAACGCACCTCCGCATCCTGCGGCGCGCGGTCCAGCGCGGCGCGCAGGGCGGCCACCGCCTCGCCATGGCGGCCAAGCGCCATCAGCGCGACGCCCAGGTTGGAACTGGCCAGCGCCCTCCCGCTCCGCCGTGCGCAGGGTCAGCGCCCGCCGCAGCAGGGTGAGCGCGTCGTCGAAGGCGCCCGCGTCGATGGC